>DAIMZG010000220.1:0-3235 GCA_036734065.1 Catalimonadaceae bacterium | reverse complement strand
GCAAGGCAAAATCTTCTTTGCTGAGGCGGTGGCGCTCCCACGCTTCGCGGGTCAGATACAGGGCGTAGGCATCGGCTTCGGCACCCCAACTGCCGTGGTTTTTCATGCCGTCGCGGTCCGAGAACCAGAGGACCACCTTGCCGCCTTGCATCCAGCGGGGCTGGCTGTCGCTGTAACCGCTCCGCGTCAGGTTGAGAGGCGCGGCCGAGCCGTCGGCGGGTACCAGCCCCACCTCGCCGTTAAAATACTGGTTTTTGGGGTTGAAGCTCACCAGCAGCCAGCGGCTGTCGGGCGACCATTCGTAGTGCTGGTCGCCGTCCGCGTAAGAGTGGTTGTAGTCGGCCGGCAGCACCGTGCGCCGCTGGCCCGAGGCCAGGTTGAGGATTCGCAAGGTGTTGCGGTTTTCGAGGTAGGCCACCTCTTTGCCGTCGGGCGAGAAGGCGGGCTGGAAAGCGTCTTCGTCGCCCGTCACCAGGGCTTCTTCCTTCAAGACGGTGGCCGCGTAGAAGTACGGCTCCTGGTCGCGCACCAGCGAGGTGCGGTACACGTTCCAACTGCCGTCGCGCTCGCCGGCGTACACCAGCGAACGGCCGTCAGGACTAAAGCGCACTGAGCGTTCCTGCACGGGCGTGTTGGTGATGCGCTTGGTCAGACCACTTTCGACCGCCGTCACGAATAGCTCGCCGCGCGTGACGAAGGCGATCTCCTTGCCGTTGGGCGACAAATCCATTTCCGAAATCTGGCTGCCCACGGCCACCGTGGTTTCGTCCAGGCCGCGGCCATCGGCCATGATCTGCACACTGACTTTCTGCGGCTGCTCGGGCGGGCGCAGGGTGTAAATGTCGCCGTCGTAGCCGAAGCAAAGGGTGCCGTCGCGGGCGATGGTCAGAAAGCGCACCGGATGCTTGTCGAACTGCGTGAGGGCCTGCCCCGGCCCCTGACCCCGTACGCTGCGGCCAAACACGTTGAAGGTGCCGTTGGCCTCGCTCAGGTAATAGACCGTCTGGCCGTCGGGCGCAAAGACGGGGTTGCGGTTTTCGCCTTCGTAGGTGCTCAGTTGGGTATGCTGCTCGGTGGCGGGGTCGTAGTGCCAGACGTCGCGCGTCACCGACGAGGTGTGGTGCTTGCGCCAGGGGTCTTCATAGCCCTTCACGTCTTCGTACACCAGTTGGCGGCCGTCGGGGCTGTAGCGGGCTTCCAGGGCGGTGGTGGACAGCACCATCTGCGCCCTTCCGCCCGCCGTCGCCACGCGGTAGAGTTGGGGAAAGAGGCGATCGCTGGGAAACTGCACGTTCTGGGCCGAACCCGTACGGGCCGACGAGAAAAGCACGTGCTGGCCGTCGGCCGTAAAGTCGGTCGGGAAGTCGGGGGCCGAGTGGTGGGTCAGCCGCCGCGCTTCGCCGCCCGTGGCGGGCATCACGAATACGTCGAAGTTGCCGTAGCGGTCGGAGGCGAAGGCCAGTTGCTGGCCGTCAGGCGACCAGACGGGCCGGAATTCGTAGCCCTCGTGGAGCGTGAGCGGCGCGGCCGTGCCCCCGGCAGCGGGCACCCGCCAGAGGTCACCCTGGTAGCTGAATACAATCGTTTGTCCGTCGGGCGAAAGGGCAGGATAGCGCAGCCAGCGAGGATTATCGGCCGCCGTAGCCCAGTAGCTGAGCAGGCACGCCGCCAGCAATAGCACGTTTTTCATGTAGGCAATGATTAGAGGAAGTTGGTGTAAGATCGTAAACCCGAATGTACAAAAAAAGGCGTAGCGGCGGCACCGCGGCCACGTTCGGCCCCTGCGACTGTCAGCGCTGGAACAGGCGTTCGTTCACGAAGATCGGCTCCTGGGCGATCACCCGAATTTGTGTGCTGGCGGGGTGGACGGGATTGAGCAGGTAGTTGTATTCGCTGCGCACCACGGCCGAAGGAACCCGCAAGAGGGCTGCGCGTTGGGCCTCTGCCCAGTCGTGACCGACCCGCTGCGTCCAGTCTTCGGCCATACGCCAGTCGGGGTGAACGGCCGTGTCCACGCCTTCGAGGGCCAGTTCGTCGGGGGCATACACTACCATCATCGCGTAGGCGGCCAGCGCTTCGGGCAGCTTGACGCGCACCAGCATCTCAGCCAGGGCCAGCGAGCGGCTTTGGGCCGTGTACACCACGGGCGTGCCGACCGGATTCCAACGCCCCCCATACCGTGAAGCCCCATATCCGCTCAGGTCATGGGCGTATTTTTGGTGGCAGAGCCGAAATAGCTCCATCAGACCGCGATCCCGTGCGCGATGCGGCCCAGTTCGGTGCGCACCGTGCCGATGCCGAGGTGCGTTTTGAGCAGCGAAATGGGCGCATCGCCCTGCAAGGTAGCCAGCGGCAAGCGTAGCCACCGACCGAAGTTTTCCTCCCCTAGCACGGCTGCCCCGTGTTCGAACAAAGTAGCCAACGCAATGAGGTGATCGCTCACGGTATGGGTGAGCAGGTCCTGGTCGCGGTAGCGTTGCAGGTTGCGGGCTGTGGTGGGCAAAAACGAGACCACCTCCCGCTCGTCGAGGTACGCCCGGCGCGCAAAGCCCCGGATGGTGGCCTTGGCCAGTCCGTGTTCGGCCAGGGCCAACAACTCGCGCTGGCTAGTCACCGGACGGCCCACTGCAGCCTGCCCGCCTAATCGGTTTACGACATTGGTGATGGTCATATTTTGGACATTTGTCGTCAATGATAACGACATTTTTCTTAAAAAAAATCGTTCTCTCCGTCTACATTCGGACACGCGATCTGGCTTATTAGCGCAGAAAAAAGCCCTTCCGCATCCGGAAGGGCTCGGCTTGCCATGCTTTACTGCCGACTCAGGCCTGCGCACTGGGCATCACCAGCACCTCGCTGACGTTGACGTGGTGGGGCTGGCTCAGGGCATAGTGAATGGCCCGGGCGATGTCTTCCGACGTGAGGGGCGTCATGTTGGCCAGGCGCTGCCCAAAAACCTTCAGGATTTCTTCGTCGGTGATGTGGTTGGTCAGTTCGGTGGCCACGGCCCCCGGCTCGATGGCCGTCACGCGGATGTTGAAGGTGGGCGTGAGTTCCATGCGCAATCCCTCCGAGAGGGCCGTGACAGCAAACTTGGTGGCGCAGTAAACGGCGCCGCCCATGAACACGCGCCGCCCGGCCACCGACGAGACGTTGATGATGTGGCCGTCGCGTTGCTCCTTCATGGCGGGCAGCACGGCCTCGATGCCGTAGAGCACGCCCTTGAGGTTGACGT
>DAIMZG010000219.1:0-3239 GCA_036734065.1 Catalimonadaceae bacterium | reverse complement strand
GCTTGCAAGAAGCCGCCGAAATGTATGCCGGGTGCGTATCGGGGGCCATCGAGCAGGAAGACTACCTGGGCCTGGCCCGTGCGGCGGGCTTCACGAACCTGCGCCTCCAGAAAGAGCGCATCATCCAGTTGCCCGACCAAATGTTGGCCAAATACCTGAGCGCCGACGAGATAGCGGCTTTCCGCATCGGCACCACGGGCATCGTCAGCATCACGCTCTACGGCGAGAAACCCACCGCTGCTTGCAGCGGTCCGGGGTGTTGCTAATGTTTGCTGCGGCTTCCGATGACTACTTCAGTTCTATTTCCGAGCTTGGTCGCGCACGTGGCCGGGCTGGAAGCAGCATTTGATCAGATAAGCACCCAGCGCCTGGCCCTGCTCGAGGCGCTGGCCCAGTATGTTCGGCAGCAGCACCAGGCAGGGCGCACGCCGCAGCTCGTGTTCATCTGCACGCACAACTCGCGCCGTAGCCACATGGGCCAACTCTGGGCGGCGGCCCTGGCCCATCACTACGGCGCGGGGCCGCTCGAAACCTACTCGGGCGGCACCGAGGCCACGGCCTTCAACCCGCGGGCGGTGTCGGCCTTGCAAGCTGAGGGTTTTCGGATAGAAAAAGTCCAGGAGGGCAACGGCGAAAACCCGGCGTACGAAGTGCGGTATGCCGAAGGGGTCCCCGCGCTCCGGGCCTGGTCGAAGGTGTTCGCCGCGCCCGGCAATCCGCAGCAGCATTTCGGGGCGGTGATGACCTGCGCCGAGGCCGATGCGGGCTGTCCCTTCGTGCCGGGGGCCGACGTGCGCATCGCCCTGACCTACGAAGACCCCAAGGCTTTTGATGACACCCCGCAGGAAACGGAAAAATACCGCGAACGCAGCCGCCAGATCGCCCGCGAGCTGGCCTATGCGTTTGCACAACTAAAAAAGTAAACCAATATGGACTCGTACGACGTCATCGTGATCGGAGGGGGGCAAAGCGGATTGGCCGTGGGCTATTTTTTGCGGCGTGCCGACCTAAGCTACCTCATCCTCGATGACCGGGCGCAGTCCGGCGGGGCTTGGCGTCAGGCCTGGGATTCGCTGCGCCTGTTTTCGCCGGCGCGGTGGAGTTCGCTGCCGGGCACCCTCATGGCGGGCAGCGAGGGGGAGTATCCTAGCCGTCACGATACCATTGCCTACCTGGAAGGCTACGAGCACAAATACGAACTATCCGTCCGCCGTCCGGTGGAAGTGACGGCCGTACACCCCACCGAAACGGGCTTTCGGCTCGACACCACGGCGGGGGCGTTTGCTTGCCGAGCGTTGGTGTGCGCCACGGGCACCTTCCGGGCGCCCTTTGTGCCCGAGGTGCCGGGGCTGGATAGTTTCGGTGGTAAGAAATTGCATTCGGCCGACTATCGCCGCCCCGACGACTTTGCCCACCAACGGGTGCTGGTGGTGGGCGAAGGCAACTCGGGCGCGCAAATTTTGGCCGAAGTTTCCACCGTGGCCGACACGGTGTGGTCCACGGCCAAGCCGCCGCAGTTTCTGCCCGACCACATAGACGGCCGCTACCTATTCGACGCGGCCACGGCCATGTACGAGGCCCAACAGAAAGGCCAGGATTACCAGCCCCCCTCCTTGGGCGACATCGTGATGGTGCCGCCCGTGCGCGACGCCCGTCAGCGCGACGTGCTGCGCAGTTTCGGTACCATTGCGCGCTTCACCGACGACGGCGTAGTGTTCCAAGATGGGGCCTACACGCCCCTCGACGCGGTGATTTTCTGCACGGGCTTTCGGCCCGCCCTGGGCTTTTTGGCGCCGCTGGGCCTGCTCGACGACCGGGGCCGCGTGGCCACCAAGGATACGCGCGCCCGCCAGATGCCTGGCCTCTGGTTGGTAGGCTACGGCGGCTGGACGGGCTTCGCCTCGGCTACGCTCGTCGGCGTGGGGCGCACGGCCCGGGCCACGGTGGGCGAAATCAAGAAATACCTGGCCGTAGAAAGTCCCTCCCCCTCGAAAAGTTGATCCTGTTTTGTTGGGGTATTGGGGTGTCGATGGCGGCGCTGGCCAGTGCTGTCGTATCAGAAACGGCGTAGCGTGCGTAAGGCACTTAAGCCGCCGGGATGCTTCGCCGTGGGGCTCCCAAGGGTTTGCGCATTCGTTCTTTTCTTCTCCAACTACGGTCGAACCGCCGCTTGCTGCTGGTTACGTTGTGGCTGGGCTTGGCGCCTTTGCTGGCCAGCTCGGCCCTCACGGCCCTGGCCATTGGCCACGAAGCCGACATTGCCGCCTGGGGAACGAGCCACTGGCTGATGCTGTTTGTAGCTTCGTCGCTGACGATGGCCCTGGCCCTGACACCCACAACGTTTGTGGCGTTGCTGACGGGCTATTTTCTGGGCTGGTCGGCGCTGTTGCCGCTCGTAGTGGCCTACAGCGTAGCGGCGCTCGGGGGCTATGGGCTGGCCCGCTGGCTCGATGGCGGCCGTTTGCAGGCCACCTTGCAATCTTTCGAGCGCGCCGATCAGGTGCTGCGGGCTGTGCGCACGCGCTCGTTTGGGCTGGTGGTGCTGACACGGCTATCGCCCCTGCTGCCTTTTGCGGTGATGAACCTGGTGCTGGCCGTGGCGCGGGTGCCGCTGGGCGTTTTTTGGCTGGCCGGCACGCTGGGTATGCTGCCCCGTACGACCTTGATGGTGGTGGCGGGCTACCAAGCCCGTCAACTACGCGAAGCGCTGACCTCACCGGGATCGGCCACTAGCACCTGGTTGACGGCCGCGTTGGTGCTGCTGTCGGTGGTAGGACTGTACGTGTACTTCAACCGGGTGCTGGGGCGAATCCGGGCCAAAAACAGCTCCTGATGCGCGCCGCAGATCAAATATTGCCTGCATTTTTTTGTCAGACCTTACATGATTTCCACATGTAATAAAAACAAATTGCAAGTGATTCGAAAGGCAGTAGTTAGTACGGGTACCTGATGAATATTCTGCACGTTACAAGTACGGATTAGAAACTATTGAACGCACAAAAGCTATTTGTTACTGACTGAAAATGGTTGATGGTCGCACGAAAAAGATGACCTACTACCCAATAAGCCCCCCTAAATATTTTGTTTTGGTTTGATTGTTTAAATCGAAAAGTCAATTGTTTATATAAAAATACACGCCCTAGCACCACATTCATGAAATCATTACTTCTTACCAAATATGTCGAATTGTCTAACTCGTTGGTTATCCACCAAATTAGAGGAGTTTTTGCTGACCGACG
>DAIMZG010000218.1:0-3256 GCA_036734065.1 Catalimonadaceae bacterium | reverse complement strand
TTGCCGTCGCCTTTGGCGGCTTTTTACTGCTCTGGATGCTGCTCAACTACCACACGCTGCGGCAGCGTCGCCAAGCTTTCGAAGAAAAGCAAATAGCGGTGCAACAGTTTTTGCAGCAGCGGCAAGTCACCGTACGCGCCCTGCGTACCCAAAGTACCGAGTGGCCTGCGGCCCTTACGGACGAGTTGCCCAGCCACCCGCTGGCCTCCGATCCGTTCGGCCCGGCCCTGACGGACTGGCTGGCCGCGCACCCTGCCGAACACATCCCGCCCGCCACCAAGCCGCAGTGGGAGGTGCTCAGGGCCAACGAAGCTCAACTCACCCAAGCCCGTCAGGAAGCCCGCCAGCACCGCCGTTTCTACAACGAGTTTGTGCGCAGTGCCGCCGGACGGTTTTCGGCTAAGTTGTTTGGTTTTCGGCCCGTCTAAGGGGGTGGTTGTAAAATCGCTGAGGTCTGGCGTGTGGCCCAGACGCGATGAATCACAACCTACTCAGACGCGATGAATCGCAACCTGCTCAGACGCGATGAATCGCGTCTCTACGGGCCGATGCGGACGGCGATGGTCGCAGCCGGGTCAGCCAGCGTGTCGAGGTCGAGCCAGGCGACGGCTGGGTCGCGCCGAAACCAGGTGAGTTGCCGCTTGGCGTAGCGGCGGGTGTTGCGCCGGAGCAAGCGCACCATTTCGGCCTCATCAATTTCTCCATCCAGATACGCAAATACCTCGCGGTAGCCCACCGTCTGGAGCGCGTTGCGGTCGCGGTGAGGGCGCAAGCCGCGCACCTCGTCCACCAGCCCCGCCGCCAGCATGGTCGCTACCCGTTGGTTGATGCGGTCGTAGAGCACCGGACGGGCGCGCGTCAGGCCGAGCTTGACCACCCGGAAAGGGCGCGGCTGCGGCTGGGCCGTCCGAAACGCCGAAAAGGGCTGCCCGCTGGCCAACATCACTTCGAGGGCCCGCATCAGCCGCTGCGGATTTTGCACGTCCGCCTGGCGGTAGTAGGTCGGGTCGCGCAGGGCTACGGCCCTTTGCAGGGACTCCAGGCCCTGACGGGCATAGAGGTCGCGGGCCTGCTGGCGGCTGGCGGCATCCACGGTGGGCATGGCGTCCAGCCCATCGCACACGGCCCGCACGTAGAGGCCCGAGCCGCCGGTCAGGATCACCCGGTCGTGGCGGGCAAAAAGCGTGTCGAGCAAGGCCAGCGCCTCGGCCTCGTACTGCCCGACGTGGTAGTCGTCGGTTACTGTGTGCGACCCCAAAAAATGGTGCGGTACGCCCCGCAATTCGGCTGTGGTGGGCCGGGCCGTGCCGATTTGCATCTCCCGGTAAAGCTGGCGCGCATCGGCCGAAACGACCTCCGTACCCCACTTTTCGGCCAGCGCCACGCACAGGTCGGTTTTGCCGACCGCCGTCGGCCCCACGATGACGACCAGCTGTTTGTCCACGTTTTTTAGGAAGAAAAAATCCGGTCGTAGAAGGCGAGCAGTTTCTGCCCCTCGGCTTCCCAGTGATAGACCTCCCTGGCCTTACGGGCATTGTCGGCCAGGCGTTGGTAGTACGTTGGCTCGTTTTGCAGCTTTTGCAGGGCAGCCACGAGCTGCTCCACGTCGAGGGGCAGCAGGCAGGCTACTTCGTGCTGCGCGTTGATGGCGCGGTACTCGGGGAAATCCACCGTCAGTTGGGGAATACCGGCGTGCAGGTAATCGAAAAATTTGTTGGCCAGCGAATAGTAGTAACTCAAGCCCTGGTCGCTGAGCAAGAGGTAGCCCGCCCACGCGCCGGCAATGAGCGGGGGCAAGTCGGCGGGCGTCACAAAGCCCATAAACCGCACCCGGTGGGCCACCTGCCGCTCGGCGGCCCGCTGCCGGAGGGCGTCGAGCACGTCGCCCCCGCCGCAGACGAGCAGGCGCAGGTCGGGCACCCGGGGCAGGGCGTCGAGGAGTTGCTCCAGCCCGCGCCCCTCGTTGACGGCCCCCACGTAGATCAGGTAGGGCGCCCCGCCAAAAGGGTCGGTCGGCACCACGGCGGGCCGGCGCCGGGGTACATTGCGAATCACCTCGAAGGGCACGCCGTACTGGGCCGTCAGCCTTTCGCCGATGCTACCGCTCACCGTGTAGGCGTACTGCGTACGGGCCAGCACTCGCCGCTCTGCCCAGCGCCAGGCGCGTTGTACGGCCGGGCGGCGCACTACTTCCTCCATTTCGGTGAAATACTCGTGGGCATCATATACAAAAGGTATTTTTTTGAAACGGGCCGCCTGCTGGGCCACCAGGGCCGTGTCGAGGTCTATGCCGCAAATCAGGTCGGCCGGGCTGCGGCGCAAGTGCCGGAACAAGTGCACGTTGTATTCGGCGTAGAAAGCCTTGCCGCGCTCGAAGCGACCCCAGAGGCGGGTTTGTCGGAAGACCTTCTGCTGGAGCGGTACCGACGTGGGGCGCGTGCGGCCAATGAGGCGCACCTGGTAGCCCGCCTCGGCCAGGGTGGTGCAGATGCGGTCCATGCGCTGGTCGTAGGTGAGGTCGGTGGTAACTGTAAAAAGCAAGCGGCGTGGGTTCATGCCCGCAAAGATAAATGGCCCGAGCGATCTGTCCGATCTGATTACCTTTGCGGCCATCGTATGCAAAATTGGCGGGAAATTGGGGCGCTGGTGCGCAAAGAGGTCGTGCTCGAGTGGCGGCAGCGCTACGCCCTCAACGGGATGTTGCTCTACGTAGTGAGCACCGTTTTTGTGGTGTACCTGAGCTTTAACCTGCGCGGGGCCACGCTCGATCCCATCGTCTGGAACGCCTTGTTCTGGGTTATCCTGCTCTTTACGGCCCTCAACGCCATTGCCAAGAGCTTTGCGCAGGAACGGGCCGGCAGGTTGCTTTACTACTACACGCTGGTGAGTCCCCTGCGGCTGATTGTGGCCAAGATGATCTACAACGCCGGGCTGATGGTGTTGCTGACGGCCCTGGCCTTTGCGGCTTTTGCCCTCGTGCTGGGCAATCCCGTGCAAGACGGGCTACTCTTTGCCGTCAGTTTGTTGCTGGGTGCCTGCGGCTTTTCGGGTACCCTCACGATGGTGGCGGGCATTGCCGCCAAGGCTCCGCAGAACAGTACACTCATGGCCATTCTCAGCTTCCCCGTTATCTTGCCCTTGTTGCTGATGCTGCTGCGCCTCTCCAAAAATGCCATTGACGGCCTGGACCGTTCGGTGAGCGCCGACGAGGTACTTACGCTGCTGGCCCTCAACGTGATCGTTGTCACAGTTTCTT
>DAIMZG010000217.1:0-3266 GCA_036734065.1 Catalimonadaceae bacterium | reverse complement strand
GGCCGCCAGGTTGCAATAGCCTATTCCCTCGGGCACGCCGCCGCGCTGCACGGCCTGCTGCACGGTGCTCATCAGCGTGCCGCCGCTGGCCTGTACCACCTGACGTCCGCGGGCCAAGTAGTTTTCCGAATCAGCCGCCGTGAGCGTATCGGCCGCCGTGGTCGCCGCCCGGGACGCATCTTGCCCGCCCGAACTACAGGCCATTCCACACCACATGGTGCCTAGGGCTAGCCAGGTCGGCACGTAAAATCTTATCTTCATACCAGAAAGGTTGTAGGGGTTAGTGTGTCACAAGCTACGCAACTGACCTCCTCGCCACAAGGACAAATGTCGGCGTAGGCACCACAAAAGGATCTCAAGGGCGTGTTCTTTCCCACCCCAACTTCTACTCAACCGCTGGTTAGTCGCGCTGAAGCTTACGTATTCGATTCGGCCCCCCTCCCTTTTGCTGATAACCGCCGCGGACGTGGTGCGCTTTGTAGGGATAACCATTTTATTAAAACATATGTACGTACACACAAATATGATCACTTCTCGACATGGAAAATACCAAGACCATTGACCGCATCTACGCCTCGGAATACCGGCCCATCGCCAACCTGGTCACCTACAGCCCCTTGCCTACTGCTGATCTGCCGCACGTCAATCCGTTCATCTTCCTCAACCACCACGGCCCGCAGCAGTATCCGCCGCACAACCAGGGCCTCCCATTTGGCCCCCACCCCCATCGCGGCATGGAAACGGTGACTTTCATTCTGGAAGGTGACATTCTGCACCAGGACAGCAGCGGCCACCGGAGCGTCATCGAGCGGGGGGGCGTGCAGTGGATGACCGCCGGCCGGGGTCTTCTTCACGCCGAAGTAAGTTCGCCCCGGTTCAAGCAAGCGGGCGGGCCGCTCGAAATTTTGCAATTGTGGCTCAATCTCCCGGCCCGCCACAAAATGACGGCGCCGTTCTACGAAGGGCGGCCCGAAGCGGACATTCCCGTTTTTGAAGGCGAGGGCTTTCGGGTGCAAGTAATTGCCGGTAACTGGCAAGACGTCGCAGGGGCTTTTCGGCCGCTGCACCCGGTGGCGCTGGCGACGGTCTTTGCCACGTCGGGGGCCCGCGTTGCGCAAGCAGTCCCCGAAGGAGAGGTCATCTTTTTCTACGTCGTGCGGGGGGCCGTGCGCGTTGGCACAGATACCGTCGGCCAGCGCCAACTGGCCACCTTTGCCCCTACGGGCACTCAACTGGCGTTTTCGGCTACCCAAGACGCCGTCGTCATCGTAGGCCACGCGCCTCCGCTCGACGAACCGATCGTAGCCCAAGGCCCCTTCGTGATGAATACCGAACAGGAAATCCGCGAAGCCTATCGCGATTACCAGCTCGGGAAATTTGGCACATGGCAACCTGCTTAATCAAAAAAAGGCCGCTCCCGGGGGAGCGGCCTTTCGATAGGCAGAGAGGAGCGAAAGCAATTAGTATTTAACCACCTTGAAGGCCTGGCGATGCGCACCGCCCTGCACGTGCAGCAGGTACATCCCCGCCGGGCGTCCGCGCAGTTGCTGGCTGAGTTGCTGGCTGAGTTGCTCGGCCGTACCCTCACTCGCAAACACGGTTTGGCCGTTGGCCAACGTCAGCACCGCCCGCAGGCTGCCCTGGTATTGCAGGGCTTGCAGGCGCACCTGGCCCGCCGTCGGGTTGGGCATCAGGCGGAACTGCGGCCCGGCCACGACGCGGTCGCGCGCGCTGGTGGGTCCCACCACCCGGAAGCGGCTCAGCACGGGCAAGTGGTCGGAGGTGGTATTGAGGTAGTTGGGAATCTGCTCAAACGGAATGTAGATGCGCTCCGAGCCCAGGAAGTGCTGATTGAACAGTTCGTCGGAGATGGCGATGTGGTCAATCACGCCCGGGAAGGTAGGGAACGAGCGCAGACCCACCTCACTCAGGCGGCGCGTCACGATGCGGTAGTTGGCCGAATCGTTGACGTAGGCCTGGTAGGAAGACTCCGTCGTCGGGATGTTGGCCACCGTCTGCGTGACGTCATCGTTGTAATCGCCCAGCAAAATCAGGTTTACGTTGCCAAAGGCATTGTCAAGCGTATCCTTGAGCACCTCGACGTCAAACTTGCGGCGATCGTAGGTCAGTTGCGCATCCGACGCATTGTTGGCACGGGCGTGGATATTGAACAGGTGAAAACGCTGCACCCGCTCGCCAATGGTCACATCGGCTTCAAACAAGAACGGATAGCGCCCGTTGGCCCAAAACAAGTTGGGGTTGCCCCCCGGATAGCCCGAAATAGACCCCGTGCTCAGCGTAGCAAAAATAGCCCGCGCCTGTACGGAGTCCACCACGTCGGTACGGTAGAGGTAGGCCACGCGCTGGGCATTGGTACCCGCACCACCACCCGAGAAGGAATTGGATGAGAAGCCCGCGTAGCCCGTCAGTTGGCTGATAAGGGTGTTGAACGCGTTCTGGTTAGCTATTTCCTGGAAGGCGTACACGTCGGCGTTGAGCGTTTCGATCACTTGCCGCACATTGGCAATTTGCTGGCCGACGTTGCCGGGGCCGTTGGTGGGCGAGCCAAACCACTCGATGTTCCAGGTCACTACGTCAAAGGTGCTGTCGGGCGAAAGGCCCGACCCAGTCAGGTAGCCCGCCAGCGTGTCGAGTTCGGGGCTAGTAAAGCGCACCTGCCCGCCAAAGATGTCTTCAGTATCGGGCGCAAAGCGCATGAAGACCGTCTGGGGCGATGCCGTCGCAGGGGCGTCGTAGCTGAGCGTGGGCGCAAACGTACCCGCGCTGTCGGTCGAGAGCGTGAAGCCGGCGGGGGCCGCCACGGTGAGCGTGCCCGTTAGGCCCGCCGTAAAAAACTCGAAGCTACGCACGTCCGATACGGCACCCGGATCAAGCTGCCCGAAGTGGTAGTTGGCCAGGGGCGAGAAGTTGGTAAACAACTGGGCCGGTACAAAGGGAACGGAGTCGGCGTTGGTAATGGCGATCTCGTCCAGCGTCCAGCGTGAGGAACCCACGTCGGGGCCCGAGGTGTAGCGGAAAGCAATACGCGTATTGGACGAAATGAAAGGTTCGAGGTTGATGTTCTCCGACAGCGTCCAGACATTGGAGTTGATGGCCGGGAAAAAGCCGTTGACCTCCGTCCAGGTGGCTGTGTTAGGATTACCGCTTTCGTAGTCAGTCGAGATGCGCAGACTCAGCGCGGGTCCGTCGAAAGTACTGCGTGTCCAGTACGAGAGCAGCGGTACGTCATAGGCCGTCAGGTCGAG
>DAIMZG010000216.1:0-3276 GCA_036734065.1 Catalimonadaceae bacterium | reverse complement strand
GGTCAGCCAACAGCCGCGAATACGGCCGGGCGCGTCTGTCTGACTTTCGGGCCGACAGCCCCTTGCTGGCCCAGCTTACGCCCCAGTCGCAGGTCTGGATGTCGCACGGCGACACCATTGTACGCCCGCCCGCGGGCACGCACATCATCGCCGCCACGCCTTCGGTAGAAGTGGCCGCCTACCAATTCCCGGACGAGCCGACGTACGGCGTGCAATTTCACCCGGAAGTGACGCACTCGACGGACGGCCAGCAAGTGCTGCACAATTTTATTTATGACATCTGCGGCTGCCGGGGCAACTGGACCCCCGCCGCCTTTGCCGAGCGCACCGTCGCCGACCTGGCAGCTCAGTTGGGCGATGACCGGGTGGTGATGGCCTTGTCGGGCGGGGTGGACTCGTCGGTGGCCGCCACGCTCATTCACCGGGCCATCGGGCCAAATCTGTACTGCATTTTTGTGGACAATGGCCTCTTGCGCAAGCACGAGTTTGAGGAGGTGCTCGACTCGTACCGCCACCTGGGGCTGAACGTGCGCGGCGTGGACGCCCGCGCCCGGTTCTACGCCGCCCTAGCGGGCATTTCCGACCCGGAGGGTAAGCGCAAAGCCATTGGCCGTACGTTCATCGAAGTGTTCGACGAAGAGGCCCACCGCATTCAGGACGTAAGCTGGCTCGGCCAGGGTACCATCTATCCGGACGTGATCGAGTCGGTCTCGGTCAACGGCCCTTCGGTCACGATCAAGTCGCACCACAACGTGGGCGGCCTGCCCGAGCGGATGCACCTGAAAGTGGTGGAGCCGCTGCGGTCGCTCTTCAAAGACGAAGTGCGGCGCGTGGGCCGCGAGATTGAGGTGCCCGCCGCCATTCTGGGGCGTCACCCCTTTCCCGGGCCGGGACTGGGCATCCGCATCTTGGGCGACGTCACCCCCGAAAAAGTGCAGATCTTGCAAGAGGTAGATCACATTTTTATCCAGGGCTTGCGCCGGGCCGGGCTCTACGACGAGGTCTGGCAGGCGGGAGCCATGCTGCTGCCCGTGCAATCGGTGGGCGTGATGGGCGACGAGCGCACCTACGAGCGGGTAGTCAGCCTGCGGGCCGTTACCAGCGTGGACGGCATGACGGCCGATTGGGCCTATCTGCCCTACGAATTTCTGGCCGACATCTCCAACGAGATCATCAACCGCGTGCGGGGCGTCAACCGGGTGGTGTACGACATTTCGTCCAAACCCCCGGCCACCATCGAGTGGGAATAGCGACCCCCTGCGGTTTCTGTTCCGAAAGTGCGTTATTTACCTTTTCAGACTATCTGCCATGCAACTCGATATTGATACCGTCCGCAAACTGGCCCACCTGTCCCGCCTAAACTTCGAGCCCGAAGCCGAAAAAGCCATTCTGGAAGACCTTAACAAGATCATTCAGTGGATCGAAAAATTGCAGGAAGTGGACGCCGAAGCCATCGAGCCCCTCACGCACATGTCGGAGGAGGTCAATGTGCTGCGCGAGGACGTCGTTGCCCCGCCCCTGCCGCGCGACGCCGGGCTGGTCAATGCGCCCAAGAAAGATTCGGACTATTTTCGTGTCCCAAAATTTCGGGAGGCTTGATACCTTGCGCCCTGTCTGCCTGACGAAACTTTTCGCCACGGGCCCGACGACTGCTCATGCGCCAAACCTTTTTCTGGACTTCCTGGACTCGGCCCTACCAAATCGTGTACTGGCTCCTGCTGCTGCTTTTTGTGCTGAGCGGGGGGGCAATCCTTTGGTTTCGGTGGACTGACAGCCTGGCCATTGGCTGGGAGACCGTGCTGGAGCCGGACAGTACCCGCATCACGCTGGGCCGCTTTGTCCGCCGTTTTATTCCCTATGCCTTCGAAGCCGAAGTGTACCGTTTGACCGGGCACTACACCGCTCCCGACCTGCACGTATCGGGGCTGGCCGCACGGGGCTGGCTGCTGGCCTGGCTCACGGGCCTGACCGTGCTGATGGCCCTGATTCCGGGCCTGGGCCGACTGGGTTTCTTCCTGGCCCTGGGCGGCTTGCTGGTGCTGGGTCGGTCACTGCAGCTGAGCCTGCTCGGCTTTGCGGGCCGCACCGACGCCACGCTGCTGGTGGGGCTGATCGTCTTGTTTGGTGGGGTGGCCTACTATTTTCACGCCTTCCGCGCCACGCCCCTGTTGACCCGAATAGCAATTTTTGGCGGGCTGATCGTCCTTAGCGCCGTGGCCATCGGCTGGGGCAGCACTACCACTGAACCATTACTGTATTTTACGCAGTACGGTGCCTGGGTACCGCTCGTGGGTACTATTTATTTCATCGTGCTGGTGTCGTTTGCGCTGAGCGATGCCATTCTCTGTGCCGTAACCCGCACGCGGCAGTCGGGGGCGGTGGCCCTCGTCAACTACCTGGTTTTGCACTTGCTCTATTTTTCGGTGCTGGCCCTGCTCTACTTCAGCAGTCGCCGCCTGGGGGGATTGGAACTCTACTACCTCGACGCCCGCTACCTGCTGCTGCTTTCGGCCGGGGTGGGGGTCTGGACATTCCCGCGCCGCGAGCGCTACTACGGCCACTGGCTACCCTTTGCGCCGGCGGGTGCGTATGCCTACCTCGCCCTGGGTATGGTGGCCCTCGGCACCATTGCCTACTACGAGGCCACCGCCAACGACGCCATGCTCGAGATGTTCGATACCATGACGGTGTACATTCACGCCGGGTACGGGCTGAGTTTTTTCTTCTACACCCTCATCAACTTCGCGGGTCTCATCGGCAAGGGACTGCCCGTGTACAAGGTGGTGTACGATCCGCGCTACATGCCCTTTTCGGGCGTACACGCCTTTGGGCTGCTTATTGTCGGTAGCTTGTTGCTGCGCGTGAGCATGTTCCCCTACACCCTGGCGCGAGGGGGCTACTACAACGGCATTGCCGATGCCTACCGGGCCGAAGGCAACCTGTTTTTGGCCGAACAATTTTATAAGGAATCGGCCCAATTGGCCTACCGCAATCACCGGGCGCATTACGCCCTGGCTACGCTGGCGCGGCAGCAAGGCGACCAGCAGCTCACCGAACTTTACTTTCGCCGCGCCCTCGAAAAGCACCCTACCCCGCAAGCCTACGTGGGGCTGAGTCAACATTACCTCGCCCTCAATAAATATTTCGACGCCCTGTTTGCCCTGCAAGAAGGCCAGCGCACGTTTCCCGACGACGGTGCGGTGGCCCTCAACCTGGCGGGCCTCTACGCCCGGGCCAACCTCACCGATTCGACCGACTACTATTTGCAGCGAGCCG
>DAIMZG010000215.1:0-3285 GCA_036734065.1 Catalimonadaceae bacterium | reverse complement strand
TGGCCCTTAGCACCCTCGTTTTCGTACTAACTTTTGGCGTAGGTCAATTGCTGGGTTAATCGGCCGATACCGGATTGGCCGCGCGTTCCGCACGCAGGCCTCATGTCCTTTTATTTTCGTGAAAAACCCGCAAAACAGCGCGCCTGTCAGGTTACGCACCACCGATTGGGGTCACGTAGGTACGGCCCTACGGGCCTTGCCAGACCGTTTTCTGCGCGTCCTGAAAATAAATATATTTGACACACTACTACTTCAACACACGCAAAAGCAATGGCAGAAATCGTACGTATGCCCAAAATGAGCGACACCATGACCGAAGGGGTGATCGCCGAGTGGCACAAAAAAGTGGGCGATAAGATCGAATCCGGCGAGTTGCTGGCCGAAATCGAAACCGACAAAGCCACCATGGATTTTGAATCGCCGCAGGACGGCGTGCTGCTGCACGTCGGGCCTGATAAGGGCGAGGCCGTCGAGATCAATGGCCTGCTGGCCATCATCGGCAAGAAAGGCGAGGACATCAGCCAGTTACTTGAGGAGGGTGCTGCCCCCGCCGAGGCGGAGGAGGAAGACGAGCCAGCGCCCGAACCCGTCTCGGCCAGCGGTCAACCCGTTACGCAGGCAGCCGGACAGGCACACGCCAAGAAAGAGCAAGCGAAAAAAAGCCGTCCCGACACCTCCGGCATCCGGGCCCAACTGGTACGTATGCCCAAGATGAGCGACACCATGACCGAGGGCGTGATCGCCGAATGGCACAAAAAAGTGGGTGATCAGGTCGGTGCGGGCGATTTGCTGGCCGAGATCGAAACCGACAAGGCCACCATGGACTTTGAGTCGCCCGAAGAGGGCACCCTGCTCCACATCGGGGCCGAGGCGGGCACGGCCATCGAGATCAACGGCGTGCTGGCCATTATCGGGGCCAAAGACGCCGACTTCCAGGCCCTGCTCGACGCGCAGGAAGCCAACGGGGCCGAAGAAACGACTGAAGAAACGCCCGACACCACCACCGCTGAAGCTTCCACCGAAAAGGCCCCCGCCGACGACGACGCCCAAAGCACCTCGAATGGTCATGCGCCTAGCGGCCAATCGGCCACCAACGGCCGCCTAAAAATTTCACCCCTGGCGCGTCGCATGGCCGAAGACCGCGGCTTCGACCTGCACCAGATCGAGGGCACCGGCGAAGGCGGGCGCATTGTTCGCCGCGACGTAGAAAGTTTTAAGCCCCAGGCCAAACCCGCCGAGACGGCGGCACCCGCCAAAGAGCCTGCCCGGGAAAAAGCGGCCGCCGCGCCGCCCGTCGCCATCGCGCCGCCCGTGGGCGAAGAGCGCTACCGCGAAGAGAACGTCTCGCAGATGCGCAAGACCATCGCGCGGCGCCTGGCCGAGAGCAAATTTTCGGCGCCGCATTTCTACCTCACCCTCGAGATCGAGATGAGCCAGGCCATGGCCGCCCGCGAGCAGATCAACGCGTTTGCCGCCCCCCACAAGATTTCTTTCAACGACATGGTCATCAAGGCAGCGGCGGTGGCCTTGCGTCAGCACCCCAAGGTAAATGCCTCGTGGCGGGGCGACAAGATTCGCTACAACGAGCACGTCCACGTCGGGATGGCCGTGGCCGTAGAAGAGGGCCTGCTGGTGCCCGTCATTCGCTTTGCCGATTTGCTGTCGCTGTCGCAGATTTCGGCGCAAGCCCGCGACTTTGGGCAGCGCGCCCGCAGCAAGCAATTGCAGCCCCGCGAGTGGGAAGGCAACACCTTCACGATCTCGAACCTGGGTATGTTTGGTATTGACGAGTTTACGGCCATCATCAACCCGCCCGAAGCCTGCATCATGGCCGTGGGGGGCATCAAGGAAACCGTGATCGTCGAGAAGGGCCAGATGCGCCCCGGCCACGTGATGAAGGTAACGCTCTCGTGCGACCACCGCGTGGTGGATGGCGCTTCGGGCGCGGCTTTTCTCAAAACGTTCAAAGAACTGCTCGAAGCCCCCGTGCGGTTGCTGTATTAGCCCAAACCCTTTTACCTTTGGCGGACGGCTGCAAAGGCCGTCCGTTTGTTTTTATATTAATGATGAAGCCCCTATTGCAGTGCTTGTGGCTCGTGCTCGTGCTGAGCGCGTGCCGCCCCAGCGGAGAAACCGACTTTCAGCAAGCCCGGCAAGCCCTCGACGCCGGGCAGTATCAGGAAGCCATCGGCCACTTGGACCGAGCCATTGCGGCCGACCCCGACGTGTCGGCCTTTTACAACGCCCGGGGCGTGGCCTACTTCGAGCTCGAACAACACGACGAGGCCCTGCGCGACCTAGACCGGGCCGTCGAGCTGGATCCGGAAGACTACCGGGCGTTCTACAACCGGGGGCGGCTGCAGGTAGCCCGCGACTCGTTCGAACTGGCCGAAATCAATTTCCTGGCGGCCCTCGACCGCGACAGCACCGTGGCCGCCATCTACAACAACCTGGGCGTGGCCCGCTACAACCTCGGGGCCTACGAAGCCGCCCTGCAAGTGCTGACCGTGTCCATACAAATGGATCCGGAAGACAACATCGCGTTTTTTAACCGGGGTAAGACGTTTTTTATGCTCGACGACTACCGGGCGGCCATCGCCGACTTCACACGGGCCATGCGTCAAAACGAGCAGCACGCCGAAGCCTACCACGCCCGGGCAGCGGCCCATTTCCTCAACGACGACAAAGCCGCGGGCTGCACCGACCTGGAGAAGGCGCAGCAACTCGGCTTCGCCGATATTGCCCGCGACCTGCTCGACTTCTGCGCCCAGGATGGAAGGTAACGTCGGTACCGATGTGGCCCGGGCGGCCGCCTGTTTGCGGGCGGGTCAGTTAGTGGCCATCCCGACCGAGACCGTGTACGGCCTAGCCGCCAACGCCTTCGATCCGCAAGCCGTACTGGCCATTTTTCACGCCAAACAGCGCCCCACCTTCGACCCGCTCATTGTGCACGCGGCCAGCCTGGAGGCTATCCGCGATTTGGTGACGGACTTTCCGGCGGCGGCCCAGCAACTGGCCCAGGCTCACTGGCCCGGCCCGCTGACGTTGCTGCTACCCAAAAACCCGCGCATTGCCGACCTGATTACGTCCGGCTTGCCCCGCGTAGCGGTACGAATACCCGCCCATCCGCTTACCCGGGAATTATTACACCAACTCCCCTTTCCGCTGACGGCGCCCAGCGCCAATCCGTTCGGGTACATCAGTCCCACCACCGCCGCCCACGTCCGGCAACAACTCGGCGACCGGGTGGCCTACATCCTCGACGGCGGCCCATCGCGCGTGGGC
>DAIMZG010000214.1:0-3328 GCA_036734065.1 Catalimonadaceae bacterium | reverse complement strand
TGTTTGACACGGGCGACGAGCAGGTTTTTTTCGATACGGTGCTCCGCAGCAGCCTGGACGAGCCGCTAAAAGCGGACTTTTTTCAGTTTGTCAGCGGGGGGCAGCTCAACCAATCGGTGCGGCTGCAAACCCGCCAAGGCAGCTTCTTTCTCAAATGGCACGAAAGCACCGCCCCCGACATGACTACCACCGAAGTGCAGGGGCTAGAACTGCTGCGCCAGACCGAAACGGTGTACATCCCTCACGTATTCGGACAGGGTACCTACCAGGGAAAGCACTACCTGCTGATGGAATACCTTGACGACCGCCTGCGGGCCAATGACTTTTGGCCTCAGTTTGGCCAGCGCCTTGCCGAAATCCACATCCATCAGCAAGCCTGGCACGGCCTGCCGTTCGACAACTACATCGGCCCACTGCCCCAACCCAACGAGCCGCTCGACAACGGCGTGGCCTTCTACGTAGAGCGGCGCCTGCGTCCGCTGGCCGGGCTGGCCTACTACCACGAAGTGCTGCCCAAAGCGCTGTACCGCCGCCTCGAAGATTTCTACGAACGCCTGCCGGGCTTGCTACCCAACGAACGCTCGGCCCTGCTGCACGGCGATTTGTGCGCGGGCAACGTCCTGACGGCCCCCGACGGGCAGGTAGCGCTGGTGGATCCCGCGCCCTACTACGGCTACCGCGAGGCCGAGCTGGCCTACGCCCGCCTGCTGGGCGGCTTTCCCGACGAGTTCTACGCCGCCTACGAGGCTACTTTCCCGCTGGAACCGGGCTTCGAGCAGCGCCTGGGCCTCTACAACCTCTATCCGCTCCTGATCCACGTCAACCTTTTTGGCGAGAGCTACCTAAGTGCCGTCGAAGCGGTGCTCGACCGTTTCGGGTGAAAGTTTGACAATCGGCCACCCGCCCATTACTTTGCACACTATGAACTGGCCCGACGCAATTCAGGAGTACGAACATCACCTCCGGCTGGAGCGGTCGCTTTCGCCGCACTCCGTCGAGGCCTACGTGCGCGACGTCACCAAACTGCACCAGTTTCTGCAACTGACCGAAAACCCGGTTGGGCCTACGCAACTCAAGGCAAAAAATATCAAGAACTTTCTGGTTTACGTCAGCGAACTGGGCCTGACACCCCCTTCGCAGGGGCGCGTGTTGTCGGGTATCAAGGCGTTCTACAAGTTTTTGCTGCTGGGCAATCACATCCAGAAAGACCCCGCCGCCGACATCGCCGCTCCCCAGCGGGGCAAACGCCTGCCCGAAGTGCTCGACTTCCACGAGATCGAAGAGTTGCTCGGCGCCATTGACCTTTCCAAGCCCGAGGGCGTCCGCAACCGGGCCATGCTCGAAACCCTCTACAGCTCGGGCCTGCGCGTGAGCGAGTTGGTAGAGCTGCGCCTCCACCACCTGTTTTTCGACATTGGCTTTATCAAGGTGGTGGGCAAGGGCGGCAAAGAACGGTTGGTGCCCATTGGCGCCGACGCCGTCAAGTACATCGAACAATACCGCGCGCACGTGCGCAGCCACCTCGACATACAGCCCGGCCACGAAAATGTCCTCTTCCTCAACCGGCGGGGTGCCAAGCTGTCGCGCGTGATGGTCTTCATGATCATCCGCAACCTGGCGCAAATTATCGGCTTGCAAAAAACCATCAGTCCCCACACTTTCCGTCACTCCTTCGCCACGCACCTGCTCGAAGGGGGGGCCGACCTGCGTACCATCCAAGAAATGCTCGGCCACGCCTCCATCGTCACCACCGAAGTCTATACCCACATGGACGTGGACTACCTAAAGCAGATCATTAAGGACTTCCACCCCCGCAGCTAGGCTCAGAACAGGGCCGATACCTGCATGCGCCCCAGGTGGACAATGGGCACCCCCTCGGATTTGCGCCCTTCGTAGTTGATGTTGACCTGCAAGCCGTTGGTAAGTCGTTGCTGCCAGTTGATCGTCCAGGTATAATTGCGGCCCGGCTGCAAGGCTTCGAGCATCTCGTAGGCCAGCGGCGTATTGATGGATCCTTCGTAAGCAATTTGGACGTAGCGCACGGCCGCCTCGATGGTGCGCACCGATACCTTGCTCAGGCGCATGTCCAGCCCCAGCGTGTGCAGCGTGGCCACCTCCTCGCCCAGCAAATTGTCTTTGCCCGCGTAGGCGTACAGCCCGTTGAAGCGCACCGTGTTTTTAGGCTGATAGGCCAGTTGCGGTTCGGCTTCGCGGCTGCGGATGGTATAGTTTCGGTTATCGAAGATATCCGATGCCGAGCCCCGCGTGCGCTGAAAACCCGCCAGTTGGGCCGTAAACAGCTTCTGCAGGTTGAGGCGACCGTTGAGGCGCCACTCGTCGGTGAAGCGGTCTTCGAAGCCATTGACCAACAACACTTTTTGCCGGAGCTGCACCCCGCTCAGGTCGAGGCCGTATTTGGGGTTGGTACGGTTGAAAAACAGCGTAGCCCGCAGGGCTTCCTGTGCCGAAAGCAAGTCTTCGGCAGACACTTCCTGAAAGGGCACGAAGCGCGCGCCGAGCGACTCGGCCGTCAGCTTTTTGTCAATCGTCCACGACGAGGTACTCGAAAAGCGGCTGGCCAGCCGTCGCCAGCCCGTAGCCGCCACCCACTTGCGCGGGGCCATCAGGTGCAGCCGATAATTAAAATTGTTGGTGTAGGCCTTGACGTACTCGTTGGTCGGCACAAAAATCTTGATGAAGTTGCGGTCTTCGGGGCGGATGGCTTCTACGTAGTTGCGGATGTCCTGCCGGGCGGCCGCGTCGTCGGGCGGGCCAATGTACTGGTGGGTGCCCTGTCCGGGAACGGGGGCGGGGATAAACTGAAAGTCGCGGCGC
This sequence comes from Catalimonadaceae bacterium, assembly GCA_036734065.1. GTDB lineage: Bacteria > Bacteroidota > Bacteroidia > Cytophagales > Flexibacteraceae > DAIMZG01. Next base: position 493 of record DAIMZG010000214.1, on the reverse strand, counting down.
AACTCCCGCCCCGTGGCGGCCGCAAAGGTCAGTTCCGAGCGCACGTGCCGATCGAAAAAAGCCGCGTTCCAGTCGAGGCGGCCCTGCACGGTTTCTTCGTTGAGCCCCTGCAAGATGGGGTCTTGGTAATAAAAATCCCGGTACGTGAAGTTGAGGGCCAGTTCTTGGTGTTTGCCCAGCCGCGTATTGGCCATTGCCTGCCCGGTGTGGGCCGTGGTGGCCCGCGCCAGTTCGCCCGCCTGCGGGGCGTTGTCGGTGCGGTAGCTGTAGTTGACGTTGAACTGCACGCGGGCGCTGTCTTGGCTTTGCACGTACACCCGATGCTCGGCAAAGTGCATGGCCGTGGCCACCACCGAATCAGTCTCAGCGGCCGTCACGGCGTTCTGATCGAGTTGAAACACGTAGCCGGGCACTACGGCCCCCTTCCGGAAAGAAATATCCGTCGAAAGGCGCTGCCAGTCCGACCGCACCTCGGGGCGGTCGTTACGCATCA
>DAIMZG010000213.1:0-3331 GCA_036734065.1 Catalimonadaceae bacterium | reverse complement strand
ATAACCCGTTCACGTACCTGATACCAGCCGTGTCGCAGTCCGTAGAGCACGTACATCCCTCCAAAGGACAGTAGCAACACTTGCAAGGGCAAGGCTGAAAACAGGTAGCGCTGGTAGATGCTCACCAGCACGTAGGGCATCAGAAAAACGAAGTAGGCCGTTACCGTAAAGACGAACAGCCGCGAGCGGCGCAACGGGCGAAAGCCCCAGCCTAGCAAGGCTACTAAAAAGGGCAGCAGTGCAACGACCGTACGCTTGAGCCAGAAGCCCGGGGACGCCCGGATGTCACGCTGCACGCTTTGTTGGCTTAGCCAGTCGGCCATGACCAGGTCGGGCTGGGCCAGGGCCAGCGAATCTATTTTCTGCTGTACCCGCCGCTGGGGCCAGTCCAGGCACGTCCAGTTGGGTCCGATGGACAAGTGGGCGCTTTCCAGGCAGGCGATATCAGCCGCCGAAATGCGCGCGTCGGCAATGGCGGGCATACCCGCCCCGCCGTCGGCCAGCACAAAGGCAAACGAAGCCCGCCGACCGACTTTTTCCAGAAAGTCGGTCGGTCTTTTTTTGAGGTATTGCACCGAAGCAACCTTGCAAGAATCCAGAAAAGCCATCTCGCCCAGCGAGGCGTAGCGGGCCCGCACCTCGGGGCGGATAAAAGGGTGATGGTGTAGGAAGACGTCATTGCCCACCACGCCGTCGTCGAGCACGTTGGCCTGGTAGAACTCGTACCACAGGTTCGACTTGATGGGCACCACCCGGCCCAGGGCCAGGTAGTTGCGCAGCGTCCAGAGGCCCATGGAGCAGACAAACAAGGCGGCGCACGCCACCGAAAGGCGTACAAATGGCAACTGCCAGATACGCGGCAGGCGGAGTGGGGCCTGCTGATGGGCCTGCCAGAGCACCCAGCCCGCTTGCATGGCTATCAGCAACACCAGCGTCAGGGCCAGGTTGGGGCTGATGAGCGGCAGCACCAGGGCCAGCAGCAATAGCAAGCGCCGAATGTGCGGAGTGTATACGGGGGCGGCCACGGCGTAGAGCACGGCCGTCAGGCTGAGGTGAATGAGCCACTCGTCGAAGAAGGCATCGAAAAAATGCGGCTTGAGTACCACGGCCGCCGCAAAGGGCAACACGGGCAAGTACCGCAGGCGGTGGTAGCGTGTGCGGGCGAGCATTCGCACCAGCAGATAGACCGTTAGGCTGGTGGCTGCAAACTTAGTGAGCATGGCGGCCCAGGCGGCCAGCAGCGTATCCGTCCCGAAAATCTGATACAGGAACGCTATGTAAAAAGGTAATAGGGGTGGCATCCAGGCCGTAGGCGTGACCACCGGGGGCGTAGGTCCGAACGGATCGGCAAAGCCGCGACCTTCCTTCAGGGCCAGTGCAATCTGGCGATACTCGCTGGCCTCGAGTAGCACGCGGGCGGTGGGTTTGGGGCTCTGCCATTCTTGCCAACCGAACACGATGAGCAACAACAAGAAGAGGCCAACGGCCATGTAGCCGTTCGGTCGGCGCACCACGAGTAAAGGGGCAGTGTATTGGCATTGCATGCAGAGAAACTTGCGTGAAACCATAAAGGAAGAAAACCGCTCAACTCGTGAGGTAATCTGCGCCAATACTACGGAAATAGCCGAAAAAATTCGCGTTTTCGCGGTGAATATAACTTCAAAAACAAAATTATATTTTTTTGAGAGAAAGAAAAAAGTTGACTAAAACGAGCGCTTGAAAGGCTAGAATAGATAGCCACTTTTTAGGAAGCGGCCGCTGCGGCGGCATCGTACTGAGCCGGTACCCTTACGGATACGCAACCGGGCAGCAACTTTACGCGCAGCTCGCGCGTGTAGCCGTGCACTTCGCCATCCGTCTGAAAAGTAAATGGCCGCCGCCGCCGCACCATCACCTCCCGGCAAGGATGAATTTCGGCGTAAGGCGAAGCCCGCAAGTCGCCCAGATAGAAATGGTAGGCAATGGACAAAACGGCCCAGCGCGGATAGGGCTTGATCAGGATCAGCTCAAACTGCCCGTCGTCGGGTCGGCCCGAAGGGTTGAGCACAGCTCCCGTGCCATACTGGCGGCCATTGGCGAAGGCAATCATGTGCACTTTCTTGCGCCACTTTTCTTCCCCGACGTACAGCCGAAAGTGTCGGGGCCGTGCCCGTATCACTTCGCGCCAAAACTGCCGGAAATACCCATATAGCCCCCGGCGATTTTCGCGCTCGAAGCGTTTGATCATGCGGGCGTTCATGCCAATATCGCTCAGGTGCAACGAGTAGTGCTTGTCGTTGAGCTGCAACAAATCGCATCGCAGCGTACGACCTTCTACCAAATGGCCAAGTGCCGTACGCTCGTCGTCTTCAATGCCAAATTCGGCGGCCAAGCCGTTGGCCGAACCAAAAGGCACAATACCCAGGGCGGCGGGTTGGTCGCGCAGCAGGGGCAACAGCAGGTTGCAGGTGCCGTCGCCACCTACGGCTGCCACCACGTCGGGCAAAAAATCCATCATCCGGTCGCGCAGCGCGCGCAGGTCGTCGCCGCCCGTAAGTTTAAATACCTCGTGTGTGAAGTGCAGGCGCCGGGCGTGGTCGTCGAGCCGTGCGATGAAGGCATCTTTTTCGGCGGGCGGGGCTGTGCCCGAATTGGGGTTGACGACAAAAAATATTCGGAATGAGGCCATGGGCATAAATTCTGTTTCTAACGCAGAATTTGCGGGCAAAGACAAAGACGAAATAGGAAAAGATTGCCGAACTGATGTGCAGATGAGTGGGCGGGTTGCTTTGGGGCGGGGCCGAGGTATCCTAAAACTGCCGGATCAGCCGCAGGTCGAAGAAGTCGGCCACTTGGCGGTGGGTCTTGAGCGATACACCCGCCGCCCAGTGCGGCCCGAATCGCCAACGTACGCTGAAGCGCTGGTAGATCGGGTCGCGGGCCGGGGCCGGGGCGTAGAGATACGGCCCCATCTGTACGCCGAGCACAAAACGCCCCACCAGCAGGTCGTGTCCGACCAGGAAAGCCACCCGGTGAAACGAGGCCGATTGCCCCTCACGTTGCAAGCGCTCGCGCAACGAGCCGTCGGCCACCCATTCCAGGCCACCCGTCAGGGCGCTCAATCGGCCCACCACGCGGGCCACGCCGCCGTACACACCCACGAGCGGGTAGCGCTGCGATTCTTCCCCGATGGTTTGGCCCGAGAGCAGCAAGGCCGCCTCGCCGTAGGTGCGGCGCGGATACTGTTCGTCGAGGGTGCCGCGCGCATAGCGCGGAAAAATGCCTTGCTGCGGCGAGAAATCTGCGCCCAGGCTAATGGTAGGGTAGTTGATGCCCTTGTTGGGCTCTTGCC
>DAIMZG010000212.1:0-3399 GCA_036734065.1 Catalimonadaceae bacterium | reverse complement strand
TTTGCCGTGCCCTACCCGGTGGTCTTGCCCCGGCACGCGGCCCTGATCGTTGATCAGAAATCGTCCCGGCTGATGCACCGCCTGGGCTTTGCGCCCGACCAACTGCTGGCCGACGAAGCCGCCCTCATCGCTGACTACCTGCATCGCCACGGCGAGGGCCTATCGGATTTGCAGGCCGAATGGCAGGCCGTTGCCGACGTTTTTGCCCACGTACGGGCCAAAGCCACCCAGGCCGATCCTACGCTGACGGGTTTTGTGGCGGCCCGGCAACGCGCGGCCGAGAAACTGTTCGAACAACTGTCGAAACGCCTCCGGCGGGCCGAAACCGACCGCGAAGCCTTGGCCCTCCGGCAATTGCGTGACCTGCGCGAACGACTCTTCCCGGCAGGCAAGCTGCAGGAGCGGCACACCAATTTTTTGGCTTTTCGGGCTACGCACCCCGACCTGGTTGCCCAACTGATGGCTGCCTTTGCGCCCTTCGACTTTCGGTTTTGTGTGTTGATGGAAGATGAACAAGGCCGCCTGGCGTAAGCAAGCGCGGGCCTGGCGGGCGGCCCTAGCGCCCGACGAGGCCGCCCGACGTAGCCAGCAGATCGCCACGCAGTGGCTGACGCACACCGACCTGCGCACGATCCGGGCCTTGCACGTTTTCCTGCCCATTCCCGGCAAGGGCGAGGTGGACACCTGGCCGCTGATCAGAAGGTTGTGGCAACATCATCCCAAGCTCCGGCTGGTGACTTCGCGTGCCGATTTGGATGCGGGCACCCTTACGCATTTTTGCCTTATGCCAGATACCGTATTGCAGCCCAATGCCTGGGGCGTGCCCGAGCCTGTGGGGGCCGTACCCTTTCCGGTGACGGACATTGACACGGTGCTGGTGCCCCTGCTGATCTGCGATGGCCGCGGCCACCGGGTGGGCTACGGCAAGGGCTTCTACGACCGCTTTCTGGCCCAATGTCGCGCCGACGTGCGGCGAGTGGGCTTGTCGCACTTTCCGGCTGTGGGTGCGATTGCCGACGTGCAACCTACCGACGTACCCCTCGACAGGCTGGTGACACCCGACGGCGTAGTAGTTTTTGAAAAATAAGAAACGCTTTTGCGAGGTATCCGTTCCGCTAGTTATTCACTAAAAACCTTGTTGTATGCACGTACGCATCACCCTGTTTATGCTTGGCCTGGTAGTTTTCGCTACGGGCTGCGCACGTCCGTAGTACTACCTTTTCCACCCACCCGCCGGGCCTTCCGAGGCCACCGTCCGGGTGGAGGGTGCGCCGGCCGCCGTGGCCGAAGTGCCCCCGGCAGTTCCCGAGTTGACAGCCGCTACCGTGGCCACACCGGCCCCCGTGTCTGCGCCCAAATTGGCCATAAGCCCCGTCGCTGCTCCCGCAGCGGCAACTGCGACTACCGTCACGCCCGACAAAGCGCCCTCGCAGTGGCAATTGCTGCGGGCAGACTTGCGAGAGGCCCGTGCTCTGCGGGCGCAACTTAAAGCTGAAGGGACTGACGCCGTGCGCGACGTGCACGCCACGGCGCAGGGCGGCGACCGCAGCCAGGTCATCGCGCTTTTGCTGGTCATTTTTCTGGGTGTGCTGGGCATTCACCGCTTCTACCTGGGCTACCCCGTCATCGGCGTCATTCAACTGCTGACGGCCGGTGGCTTCGGCATCTGGTGGATCATTGACCTGATTCGGATCATCTTCGGTGGTTTGGGACCCAAGAATGGGTCTTACTACTGACCTGCTTCTTCCTTTGAAGATAGAACCGCCCGGATGTGCTCGGGGCGGTTCTTTTTTTGGATAAATCTTACATGATGAGTCGCGTACGATTTTCAATTATGGTATAACTTATAAAATCTTAACTAAAATATATTTTATTATTTTATATTTTTATATGATGTTTTTGCACTTGGAAATCACCTTCAGATAATTATTCTATTGTTAAGTATTTGTAAAAATAAGTTTTACCTGCGTTTATTTATTTATTATTATCGGTTTGTTCACCTTCAACTTATCTGACTAACTGTATGCGTAACGTATTACTCATATTTTCTTTCGGCATTTTGTGGCTAGTCAGCGGCTGCTCGCGTCCACAATACGCGCATTTCAGGCCCGCCGTCGCGCCTCCGGTGGCAGTGCGCGCCTCCGAAGTGGCTATGGCCGACGTGACCGCACCTTCCGACATGGCGGTGCCCCCGACGGCTTCGGCATCGGCCGAGCCTTTGCTGCTGCCTCCTGCCGGACTGGCTCTGGCCGCAGCCGCACCCGCACCCATACTCGCCGAGTCCGCGCCCGCGCTATCGCGCAAAGAACTGCGGAAACACGTGCGGACTCAGTACAAAAAACTGAAAGCAACGGGTGCCTGGCTGTTGCAGCCCGAAGCTGCTACTCAAACTCGTACGGACGGTCTGGCCATTGCCAGTTTGATCTGCGGCATCGTCGGGCTCTTTTTCCTCGGTATTTTACTCGGGCCCTTAGCCATCATTTTTGGTGCCATTTCTCTGAACAAAATGGCCAAAAACCCTGGCATGTACAGTGGCAAAGGAATGGCCATCGCCGGACTTGTCATTGGAGTGGTCGCCACGTTGTTGTCCATCATTCTTATCGCCCTGATTGCTTCTTCCATCTGACCCCGGTCGGGCACGGGCCTGATCCGATGCAGACCTCCTGACCGTCGTCACCGCACGCGGTCTTTTTTGTTTATATAATGTACTGAAAATTTGCACGGTCTTTCTTTCGCATGGCATCGCCATTTGCAAAAATCGTCTTACTTTGGCCTCAAATTTTCTCCTTTCTTCATTTCAAAAATCTATCTCTATGCGTAGATCGTTATGGTTGATCATGCCAGTACTGGCTATCCTGGCACTGGGCTGCTCCAAGCCGCAGTACCACTTCTTTCAGCAAACACCCGGTGCTGCTCAGGTAGCTCCCGCCCCGGCGGCAGAAAACCCGGCGCCCGCCGCTGTCTTCACCCAGCTAGCCCCTGCGGCGTCCATCGTAGTGCCCGAACTGGTGGCCAGCACCCAGCCCGTAGTAGCTCCGCTCCAAATGCCCGCCCTGGCCGAACTGCCCGCCACAGCGGCTCCCAAGCTGTCGAAGCTGGAGCAAGCCAAACTGCTCATCCAGGCCAAGCGCGAACTCAAGTCCTTGCTCAAGGCTGACAAAACCGACAAGGCGCAAGACATTCATGTCGCTACACAAAGCGGCGGAAAAAGCCAACTTATCGCCCTAATTTTGGTGATTTTTGTCGGCGCATTGGGTATCCACCGTTTCTATTTGGGTTATACTGGTATTGGCATTATTCAACTCTTGACCTTAGGAGGTTGCGGCATCTGGGCCTTGATTGATTTGGTTCGCATTGCTACTGGCGACCTCGGCCCTGCGGATGGCTCTCCCTACGAAG
>DAIMZG010000211.1:0-3409 GCA_036734065.1 Catalimonadaceae bacterium | reverse complement strand
CGTGGCCCTGCACGATGTGGCCGTCGAAGCGGCCGTGGGCGGGCATGCAACGCTCCAGGTTGATGCGCCGGCCAGACTGCCAGTCGCCCAGCGTGGTTTTGCGCAGGGTTTCCTCGACGGCCGTCACGGCGTAGCGATCGGTTTGCACGTCAGTAACGGTCAGGCAGACGCCGTCGTGGGCCACGCTCTGGTCCACGTGCAATTCGGCCGCCAGCGGAGTGGTTATTTCGAAGGTCACGTTGGTGCCTTCGGTGCGGTGGTGGGCCACAGTACCCACCGTTTCGATGATTCCGGTAAACATTTTTGTGGAGATATGGAGTGAAAAACGGCTAGCTAAAGGTGACAAGCTAACCGCACTTATTTAAGTAACTTTTTCGAACGTAGAAAGTCACAACGCGGCCGGGGCCATCGCGTATGCCCATTCGATGAACTGGCAACTGGAAGGCAAGAAAGCCCTCGTGACGGGGGGCACCAAGGGGATTGGGTGGGCCGTAGCCAAGGCCCTGGCGGGTGTGGGCGCCCAAGTGCTGCTCGTGGCCCGCGACGCCGAGGCCGTGGCCGAAAGCGTGGCCCAATTGCGGGCTGCTGGCCACACGGCGCACGGCCAGGTTGCCGACCTGACCCAACCCGCCGACCGCGCAGCGCTCGTCCACTGGCTGCAAACCCACTGGCCGGAGCTGAGTGTGCTGGTCAATAATGCGGGCACCAACGTCCGCAAAGCCACCACCGACTACACCGAGGCCGAGTGGCGGTCTGTGTGGGAACTCAACCTGGCCGCCACCTTCGAGCTGACTCGGGCCTTGTACCCGCTGCTCCGGCAAAGGCAGTCGGCGGCGGTGGTCAACGTGGCCTCGGTGGCGGGCTTTCGCGATGTGCGCTCGGGGGCGCCCTACGGCTTTTCGAAGGCGGCCATGCTGCAACTCACCCGCCACCTGGCCGTCGAGTGGGCACCCGATGGCATCCGGGTCAATGCCGTTTCGCCCTGGTACACCGAGACGCCTCTGGTGACGCCAGTACTTGGGGATCCTGGGCGGCTGGCCCGTATCCTCGACCGCACACCCCTGGGGCGGGTGGCCCAACCCGCCGAGGTGGCCGCCGCCGTGCTGTTTCTGGCCTCGCCGCTGGCCTCCTACATCACGGGGCACAACTTGGTGGTGGATGGAGGCATGAGCGTAAGCGGGATGTGACAGGAGTTACGCACTTCCTGCACATAATCTGCTTGTACCAACATTTGGTGGATATCACTGAATGCCGCGCTTGCCGCGGTGAGCAGGCACGTGTACCTCGCTGTAAAAAGCTGTCTTTCCTACGCGGGTGCACGGGTTTTTTGCCTGCCGCCGCCACGACCTCAATAATACAAGGGCCGGAAAGCGACCCCATCTAGGCGATTAAACTCCACGGCGGGCGCCGGAATCTTGATCAGGTTCAGGGCGTGAAATACGCCTTTCAGGAAGCGGTGCCGCGTAGGGATTTTGCGGGTGTCAATGTCAATGCTCAGCAAATATTGCCGATACCGCGCAATGTGCTGCACAGACTCGCCCCTTATGAAATCGGGATTCTGAAATTCCCCCAGCATGCCTTCGCCGCTGTACCCTACCGACACGCACAGCCACTGCGGCCACCGACTTCCGCCCAAAAAACTGCCCGGACTGAAAGAGAACCAGTAGGTTTGGGCGTTGTAGTCCTGCACAAGTTGCGCGCCCACCGTGCGCCCCAGCGTACCAGGACGCAGGGCCGGGTAGGGTGATGGAGAAAAAGAGAACTTGGGCAGTACGCGTTGCTCGCCCCAAGCCAGTTCCTGACCCACAAAAAGGGCGGAGCCAGCCGCATTGGCGGCCACATCCCCCCACGAAAATCCGTAGCCTTCGTAGAGTCCGTCGAATATTTCGATGGGTAGTTGCATCACAAAGCCCAGCGGCCCCCCGTACCACAGCGCCTTTCGGGGGCTAAGGCCTGCCCACCGCAGGGTTTGGTAGCCCCAATAGCTTTGGTGATAAGCCACGTAGCCGTGGGCGAACTTGTCCATCTGCAGCCAGCCGGCATTGTCGTTGTAGAACTGCAGCGGCACGCGCTCCATATCGGCATACCATATTTGAGAGAGACAGAGCAAACCCGCCGTGTAAAAGGCCGCTCCCGCCCCGGCCACGACGCGGAGTCTGGTTTTATTGACTCCTTCGCCAAAAGTCGAATCCGGCGCCTGTGCCAACCCTGCCGAAGTAGTCAGCAGGACAACGGCCAAGACAAAAACAGATTTGATAAAGACCATCTTTTGCAAGTACACCCTACATAGTTCTTCTTTCAAAGAAACACAGAACAATCGAAAGCCAAGGCTTGTCCGATAGCTTTTGAAGGGAAAAACACCCCCGTGTTTGGTACCCCACCCGTACGGCACACGTCCTTCGGGTGGCCGTGCACAGCCACCGGACGAAATCCCGCTACCCAGCCTCCGGCGGTTACGTGTTGGATGATCCCCAAAAAAAAGCCCCCGGCCAGACCTGGCCGGGGGCTTGGGCGCAAGCGCACTGACCGTCAGAAGCGGTAGCGCACACCCGCCCCCCCTTGCATATGCATGTAGAAGGGATTATCAATGATTTCGACAAATAAATTGATATCGGCAAACACCGACAAGGGCAAATCCGGGATGGTATATTCGATGCCCAGAATACCGTCCACGCCGATGTCGAAGTTGACCACCTCTTCTTCGTAAGGCCGCCACGGGTCGCCGGGACGGCGACGCGCTTCGTAGCGATAGATGAAGCGCTGGAAACGTAACTGCGCCCCCGCCCCGTAGTACCACACCAGGCCCGGCTCGCCAAAGAGCGGCTTGTGCACCAGGTAGCGCACCTGCACACCTACCCCGGGCGAAAAGGCCCGTACGCCCCGATAGCGATAGTCGTGGAAGTCGTACTGCCGCTCGTACCAGCGGTTGAAGCGGCGGTCGTAGTAGCCCCGGCCGTGGAATACGTGCGTGCGCCCCAGGTTAAACTCCCAAGCCGTACTGCCCTGATAGCGCTTGAGGGTAAGGCCGGACGGATCGCCCGCCCGGATGCCAATGCCCCAAGGCGTTTGCTTTTGGGCCACCGCACTGCCCGTCAGGGCCAGGCCGAGCAAGAAAAACAAGATTGTTTTCTTCATATAAAATGAGGGTAAATAAATTATTTCGCCATTAAAAGCTCATTCAAGCCGATGAGCGCACGAAAGTAGCGTACGCAACGACAAAAAAAGAAGAAAGATCGGAGCGAATCATACGCGCTGCCGGGGTTATGCGCCAAGAGAAATGCCCGCCCGAAGCCAAAAAAGTTTTCACATCGCTGGTTTATTGACATAATGCCGTAAATTCGCCTTCCCAATGACAACCTTTCGGCCATACGACTCTCCGCGTAGGCCCGGCAGCCAAATGCCGGGCAGG
>DAIMZG010000210.1:0-3409 GCA_036734065.1 Catalimonadaceae bacterium | reverse complement strand
GCGCACCGTTGGTACGTGGGCACCGACGACTCAGTGGACGAAAATGCGATGGAGCGCCGGATTGACGAGGTATTGAAGGAACTCAACGACGATTACCGCGTCGAGCGCACGGCGGCCCTCAAGGAAGTAACCCTGCGTGTATTGCCTACCCAGGTGTTCTACGCCTGGCTCGAAGCGAACGGCAAGGTGGGAGGTCAGCATAAATTTCCTAGGGTGCTCAAGCAAGGGCGCATCGCCGAGTGGGAGGCTTTCGTTCATCAACACGCACCGCAGTAGTCATGTGGGAGCCAGTCATCAGCGGAGTTTTGTTTGGCAGTTTGCTGGCCATCATGGTGGGCCCGGTATTTTTTACGCTTATCCAAACCAGTATGCACCGGGGTTTTTATTCGGGTATGCTGATGGCCGTGGGCATTTCGCTGAGCGATTTGCTCTACGTCTCGCTCATTTACTTTGGACTTTCCTACGTGCCCGACCGCAACGCGCTCGAAGTCACGCTGGGGCTGGCCGGAGGGCTGGTCATGATTCTTTTCGGACTGAACTTGCTGCGCAAACGCGGTCAGAAAGCCGCACCGGTGGCCGTGCCGCTCAGCGGTCCTCAGGGCATACGGCAGGTGCTCAAGGGGCTGGCCCTCAACGGCATCAACCCGTTCGTGCTCATTTTCTGGCTCGGCGTCATCAGCATGCTCACCTTGCGGGCGCACTACACGGCTGCCCACCACTTTGCGTTCTTGGCCAGCATGCTCGGCACCGTATTTGTCTCGGATACGCTCAAGGCCTACGCCGCCAATCGGCTCAGCAGCCTCGTGACCGAAGCGCTGCTCACTTGGCTCAATCGGGTGGCCGGGGCTGGTCTGGTATTTTTTGGACTCAAGCTCATTTATCACGCCTACGAGCAGGCTTTCTGACAATGCGCTGACAATGGGAATCGGTGGACAGCTAGCTAATCTGTGGCCCATCGTGCAGTTGATCCTCCTGGCGGGCCTGTGGGCGCTGGTAGTGGGTGTATTCCGGCGTTTTACGCGCCCGGGTCCGGAAAGAGCCCGCCTGACGGGCCTGGCCGTCTTGTGGGGCCTGTTTGTCGCCACCTGGGTGATCCTGCGGGCTTGGCAGTGGCCATCCGACGCCTGGCTGGCACCCGTACATCGGGGATTGCGCCTTTCGGCCCTGGTGTTGGTGGCTGTCTGGCTATGGAGAATACGTACCCGGCGCCGTTAGGCAGTGCGACTGCGTACAGAACAAATTTTACGCGATAAGCTCGTTTCTTGACGTGTATTGACCAAAGGATAAAAAATAAAACATACATTAAGATATGTTCCAGTCCTTCGTCACAGGTCTTTTATCCCAAATTTCTTATGTCTCAAATTACTGATCGCGTCCGGGTGTTGGTCGAAAATGCTTCCTATCGCTACGCCGATATGTGCGAATCGGCCTACGTAGAAGAAATGCTCGCGTGCTTATTGGGTGAACTGGGGTCAGCGGCTGATGCGTATGAATTCACTATCTATTCCAACCCCGACTTTCAGGATAAACCTCCGCCGTGGCCACCTACCGACCGCCGCCGGGTCATTTTCTTTCTGTCCGACGAGCGGTGCGGAGTTCCTTATCATTTGAGTGAAGGGGCCTTTGCCGTCTTCAAGCAATATTTGCCCGCCAAACATACGCACCCTCGTCTGTTTGATTTCCCGTTGGGGGTCAACAAGTCGTCGGCGGCCTTACCCATTGTCCCCGTGTCTGCCCGCACGCATAACGTCTTTTTCTCGGGGGTGCTCAACCGAAGCCGACTGCCCCTCTACAAAGAAATAGCCGGGATACGCCCAGCGCCCGACAATGCCTTGCTGGCTTTCAAGCGCTGGTTGCCGCGTACTTTTCACCGACGGTACCCCGATAGCTTCATCGAGTTCAACCGCAGCTTCGGCGGGGGAGGGGGCATCAGTTCGGCCCAGTACGCGCACCTGCTTCACCACAGCCGAATCGCGCTCTGTCCGCCCGGGGCGCAGTATCCCAGCACCTATCGGCACTACGAAGCCCTGCGGGCGGGTTGCGCCGTGCTCACCTTGCCCATGCCCGCCACGCCCTTCTACGGCGAGGCGCCCTTCGTACGGCTGAAAAGTTGGCGTGAGCTGGATCGCACGGTCCAGCAGCTTTTGTCTTCGGCCGAGCGCTTGGAAAGCCTCCATTGGGCCAGTGTAGATTGGTGGACGCATCGCCTATCGCCCCGAGCCGTAGCGGGCTATGTGTTGGAGAAGTTGGAAGAAACAGCACGTCTTAGAAGTTTAATTTGACTTAATTAAATAAAATACATTTAATTACTCATATTTAATGTTTACTTTTGTGAACGAGTTTACTTTTGTGAACGATAGGATTAAGTAAAACAAGAGGTGTCGGGAGAGTGAAGGTAAGCGAAACAACAATTAATGGATGTTATGAACTGACAGAAGTTCCGGTATGGAGCATGTCTGCCGAACGCCTGTACCATAACTGGAACGGGGAATGGCTTGGGCAGCACGGCCTAGTGGCCGATTTGCGCGAAATTTATTTTTCAATCTCTGTGCAGAACACCCTGCGGGGGCTGCACTTTCAATTGCCGCCCTTCGAGCATACCAAGTGCGGCATGTCGCTGAAGGGGCGCATTTTTGCGGGCGTAGTGGATTTGCGTACCGATTCGCCCACCTATTTGCGGACATATACGACAGTGCTGGAGGCCGATCGGGGTAACATGCTCTACGTGCCCGCCGGACTGGCCCACGGCATCCTGACGCTCACGCCCGAGGCTATTTTTCTTAACCGTACTTCGCAGGTGTACATGCCCAGTCACGACGTGGGCGTGCGCTGGGATACGTGTGGAATCGCCTGGCCCTGCCGCCGCCCGGTGCTCTCGGCCAAAGATGCCAATCTGCCCGCGCTGCCCGATCTGCCGAGTCCGTTTCGCTTCGATGCGTACCAGAGTCATTGCACCGAAGTGTTGCTTCAACAAAAATAGTCCACCCCACTTGTATGTTCTACCTCACTGACCGCGCCTTGCAACGCCGGGCGGCCGAAAATCGCCCGATCCGGGTGGGTATTGCTGGATTGGGCGCAATGGCTAAAGGGCTGATTCATCAGATTGCCTACCACACGCCCGGCATGGTGGTGTCGGTGGTGTACAACCGCTCGCTCGACAAGGCGCAGGCCGCCCTCGCCGAGTTGGGCGTGCCGTACCGAACGGTCGAAAGTCCGGCGGTACTGGCGCAGGCCCAGGCAGCGGGCGTACTGGTCCTCACCGACAACCCCCAAGTGCTCACCGGATGTCCCGACCTCGACATTGTGATGGAGATGACGGGTACCATCGGCTTTGCGGCCCAGACCATCCTGGACGCCATCGCGCAGGGCCACCACGTGCTGTCGTTCAACCCCGAGGTGGACGCCACGC
>DAIMZG010000209.1:1949-3411 GCA_036734065.1 Catalimonadaceae bacterium | reverse complement strand
ACACGCAGGATCAGCTCTGGCTCAACGAAAACTACCTCTCCTACGACCGCCGCCTGGGCGACCACAGCGTCAATGCCTTGCTGGGTACCAGCTTTCAGGGTTCGGAGTTTAATTTCATAGACGCCCGGCGCACGCAGTTTGGCTCGGCCGACATCCCGACGCTGGGGGCCGGGGGCAACATCGCGGGGGCCCTCAGCTCGCGCGAGCAGTGGAGCATCCTCTCCTACTTTACGCGCGTCAACTACGGCTTCAAGGGCCGCTACCTGCTGACGGTCAACTACCGCATTGACGGCTCTTCGCGCTTCGGGGCCGACAACCGCTACGGCGCCTTCCCCTCGGCGGCGGTGGCCTGGCGCCTGTCGGACGAGCCTTTTTTTCGTGAAAACGTAAGTTTTATTGATAATGCCAAGTTTAGGGTCAGCTACGGCCTGACGGGCAACCAGGAGATTCCCAACTACGCCAGCCGCACCCTCTACGGCCGGGGCTTCAACTACCTCAACCAGCCGGGCTTTGTGCCCACACGGCGCGGCGACCCGGCCCTGGGCTGGGAAACCACCGAGCAGTTCAACGCCGGGATAGATTTGGGCATCTTCAACAGCCGCATCAGTTTGCTGGCCGACTACTACGTCAAGAACAGCCGCGACCTGCTCATCCTAGTCAACCTGCCCGTCACGACGGGCTTCGAGAGTGCCTTCCTCAACCTGGGCCAAATTCAGAACCGGGGCTTCGAGTTCGAGCTGACCACGCGCAACCTGGTAGGCGATTTCCGCTGGAGCACTTCGTTCAACATGACCTTCAACCGCAACGAGGTCATCTCGCTGCCCGAAGGCGACCTGCTGGGCGGCATCGGTAACCAGAGCATTTCGGCCAACATCGCCCGCGAAGGGCTGCCGCTGGGCACTTTCTTCGGCTGGCAGGTGGCGGGCGTTAATCCCGAAACGGGCTTTCTGGACTTTGTCCGCCGCGACGGCACGGTGGGCCCGCCCGACAACCCCGACGACCGGGGGGTGATTGGCAACCCCTTCCCCGACTTTTTCGGTGGGATCACCAACACCTTCGCCTGGCAGGGCTTCGACCTAAGCGTGATGGCTCAGTTTGTCTACGGCAACGACATCTTCAACTACACCAAATTCTACCGCCAGTCGGGCTTCAACCGCAGCGCCAATGCCGACCGCGACTGGGTACGCCGCTGGCGGCAGCCCGGCGATGTCACCGATATGCCCCGCCCCACGTTTGGCAACCTCGACAACGCCACCATCTCGGATCGTTGGGTAGAGGACGGATCGTTCTTGCGCATCCGCAACATCACGCTGGGCTATACCCTGCCGGCCACCTTGGCCCAGCGGATCGGGATGCAATCGCTGCGGGTGTACGGCACGGTGCAGAACGCCTTCTTGTTCACCAACTACAGCGGCTTCGACCCCGAAGTGAACGCCTTCGCCAACGACGGCGTGGCCTACGG
>DAIMZG010000209.1:0-1849 GCA_036734065.1 Catalimonadaceae bacterium | reverse complement strand
CATGCACCGATCCTACAAAATAATTCCGCTGGCCCTGCTGCTGATCGCCCTGCAGGGCTGCGACCGCTTTCTGGAGCGCAACCCCATTGACGACGTCGCCGACGAAGAATTCTTCGAAACGGGCAGCCAGGCCGAAACGGCCATGCGGGGTGCCTATCGCCTGCTGAGCCTGACCGACTACTACGGCACCGCTTTTATCATCATCCCCGAATATGCCGCCGATCACCTGCGCCACACGGGCGATTTTCCGGAGTTCAACGAGTTTACGCGCAACGAAATCCGGGTTGACAATGCGTGGGCTTTTCGCCTCTGGCGGGCCATGTACCAGGTGGTCAATACCACCAACAATATCATTGCGCGGGTACCGCTGATCGCAGAGGGCGGTTTTGCCGAAGACGGCGCGCGCCTCGTGCGCGAGGCGCAGTTCGTACGGGCCCTGACGTACTTCAACCTGGTGCGGTGCTTCGGGCGGGTGCCTTTGCTGACGCAACCCACCGCCTCGCTCGAGGCCGAGGCCATCCGCGTAGGCCGCAGCCAGACCGTGGACGAGGTCTATGACCTGATTGTAGCCGACCTGACGGCGGCTGAAAGCCTGCCTGATGGTTACGGCAGCCTAGAAGCTACCAAGGGCCGGACAACAAACTTTGCGGCCAAGGCCCTGCTGGCGCGCGTCCACCTCTACCGGGCGCAGTACGACCTTGCGGCCCAGAAGGCCCTGGAGGTGATACAGGGTGGCTTTGCGCTGACGGCCAGCTACCCGGCGATTTTCGTGGATCAGAACAGCTCAGAGGCCATCTTCGAATTGCAGTACAACGAGCAGATCACCAATCCCCTCCCCGAACTGATCAACCCCGGGGCCACACGCACGCACTTTGCCAGCAACTTGGCACCGACCTTGTTTGAAGAAGGCGACGTACGGGCCGATTTTTCGATTATCACCCTGGAGGAAGACGACGACACCCTCTTTTTCATTGGCAAGTACCGCGCCTTTGCCCCCCCTTCGCAGAACGTGCCCGTACTGCGGCTGTCCGAGATTTTCCTGATCTACGCCGAAGCCGCCGCCCGCGTGGCGGGCAGTCCGGTGCCCGAGGCTTTTCAGTACTACGCGCAAATACGCGCCCGGGCGGGCTTCCCCGACGAGACACCCCCCGCCGACCTGGCCACGTTCATTACGCTGGTGCAGCGCGAAAAGCGCCGGGAAATGATCTTTGAGGGCGAAGCCTGGTTCGACTATTGCCGGACGGGCCTGGCCCTGACGGAAATGGGTGTGCCCAACCCGGATCGCTTCCTGTTCCCCATCCCTCAGGCCGACCGCGACCTCAACCCCAACCTGGATCAGAACCCCGGCTACTGAACCGCTGGGCAGCCCAAAAACCGCCGGGCATCTTGGATGTTCGGCGTTTTTTTTGTGAGAAGCAAGATGAGGTCAGCGTATGAGGACACCGAACTTCGAGCAAAGGATGTTTTATTCAGTGCTTCAGTGCCACCTCGTTTGGGTTGTGCCTACCAAACGGCGACTCACACGATGCTTCGCGTGCCCAGTCATGGCCTTCGGGGTCGCGTGGTCAATGGCACTTGCCAAGCACCCATTGTGCGGCAGCTAATACGCTGATAGGCAGCCTTTTACAACATTTTTTTCTGCATCGCCGTATAGCGGTAGAACGCCAAGCGGCGCATCGCCAAGTTTCCGCTGGCCATTTTTTGAACAGCCATTCGGCCCGTAGGGACTAAATGGATGATGTTTTAGCACTCATTATTAATGTAAATAAAAGCGTTGCCCCGTGGCGGCCAATAAATTGGCAAGGGTAGCACAACATTTTTTACCTGACTACACACAGTCATTTAGCGT
>DAIMZG010000208.1:2065-3416 GCA_036734065.1 Catalimonadaceae bacterium | reverse complement strand
ACTTCGACGACGAGAAGCGCCGCATCTCGCTGGGCATGAAGCAACTGACGCCCCACCCGTGGGATTCGCTTACCGAAGAAATTCAGGTGGGCTCGCGCGTACAGGGTCGCATTGTTAACGTAGCCGACTACGGTGCTTTCCTAGAACTGATCCCCGGCGTAGAAGGGCTGATCCACGTCTCGGAAATGTCTTGGTCGCAACACTTGCGCAACCCGCAAGACTTCATCAAAGTGGGCGACGAAGTAGAAGCCGTCATCCTGACCCTCGACCGCGAAGAGCGCAAGATGTCCTTGGGTATCAAGCAACTCAGCGAAGACCCCTGGAACAAAGCTGATCTACTCAACAAATACGCACCAGGCACTCGTCACTCCGGCGTGGTGCGCAACCTGACCAACTTTGGTTTGTTCCTCGAACTTGAAGAAGGCATTGACGGCCTGGTGCACGTATCGGACCTTTCGTGGACGCGTAAGGTGAAACACCCTTCGGAGTTCACCAAAGTGGGCGAAACCATGGAAGTGGTCGTGCTCGAACTCGACGTGGACAACCGCCGCCTGGCCTTGGGCCACAAGCAACTGGAAGAAAACCCCTGGGATACGTTCGAGACCATCTTTGGTGCGGGTACTACGCACAAAGGCACGGTGCTCAGCAAGAACGACAAAGGCGCTACGGTCGAACTGCCCTACGGCATCGAAGGCTTTGCGCCCGCCAAGCACTTGGCCAAGGAAGATGGCTCGTCCGTAGAAACGGGCGACGCCCTCGACTTCAAAGTGCTGGAGTTCCTCAAGGACGAAAAGCGTATTTTGCTCTCGCACCTGCACACGTACAACGAGCCCGCCCGGGCTGCCAAGGCTGCGGCCGCCAAGAAAGAGCAGGCACCCCGCACGCAACGTGACGCGGGTACGTCCAAGGCACCTTCCACCAACGAGCAGGCCACGTCCACGCTCGGCGATCTGGAAGCGCTCTCGGCCCTGCGTGATCAACTAGAGAAAGAAGGAAAAAACAAGTAAGTCTTTCTTTTATTCTAAAATAAAGGCCCCTGCTGTCAGCAGGGGCTTTTTT
Source organism: Catalimonadaceae bacterium (assembly GCA_036734065.1). Classification (GTDB taxonomy): domain Bacteria; phylum Bacteroidota; class Bacteroidia; order Cytophagales; family Flexibacteraceae; genus DAIMZG01. The sequence continues at coordinate 2,357 of DAIMZG010000208.1, read as the reverse complement.
TATGAGTCAAATACCTTAAATGTCTCCTTATCAGCGTTTCTGGAACTGAAATTGCCCTTGCGCGGCTGGTTGCTCACCCTTATCCGTTTGCGTAGCTTTACCCAAATTTTACTGTTCTGAAAGTGCGAAGTTGGTGGTTGCTGATCCTGGCCGTGCTGGGGCTGTCGCTTACGGCGGTGGCGCAGCGCAACCGAGAAAAAGCGGGGCGTTTGTCGCCTACCGATAGTTCGCAGTTGGGCAATCTGCCCGACAGCCTGCGCTTCCCGCCCGACAGCCTGCGCTTCCCGCCCGA
>DAIMZG010000208.1:0-1965 GCA_036734065.1 Catalimonadaceae bacterium | reverse complement strand
GCCCGACAGCCTGCGCTTCCCGCCCGACAGCCTGCGCTTCCCGCCCGATACGGCCCGGGTGGCCGACTCGCTAGCTGTGGATTCGTTGGCCGCACAGCCAACGGGCGACATCAAAACCACCGTTAAGTACAGCGCCCGCGACTCAATCCGCTTCGACGTCACGCAGCAGAAAGTATTTCTCTACGGCGACGGCAAGGTGGAATACGGCACCATTCGCCTCAAGGCCGACACCATGGAGATCAACTGGGAAACCAATACCCTCGACGCCCGGGGTGGGCGCGACTCGACGGGGCGCAAGCAAGGCACGCCCGAGTTTACCGATGCCGGCGAGCAATACGCAGCCGACCAGATGCGCTACAACTTCAAAAGCCGCAAGGGTATCATTTCGGGTGTTGTCACGCAGGAGGGCGACGGTTACCTGCACGGACAGCGAGTCAAGAAAAACGAAAACAACGAGCTGTTCGTCCGGCACGCCCGCTACACGACCTGCAACCTGGAACATCCGCACTTTTTCATCAATGCCTCGCGCGTGAAAGTGCTGCCCGGCGACAAGATCATCAGCGGGCCGTTCAACATGGTGATCGCCGACATCCCGACGCCCATTGGCTTGCCCTTTGGCCTCTTTCCGACGCCCAAGCGGCAGGCGTCGGGCATCGTGGTACCCGTCTACGGCGAATCGCGCGATTTGGGCTTTTTTCTGCGCGAAGGGGGCTTCTACTGGGCTGTCAACGACTACATCGGCGTACGCCTGACGGGCAGCATCTGGTCGCGGGGCAGCTACGGCTTCGAGTCTTCGACCAGCTACAAGAAGCGCTACCGCTTCAACGGCAGCGCGAACGTCCGGTACAACAAGCGCATAGAGGGCGATGAGGGGTTCGAGAACGAAGGCGAGGACTTCTGGATTCAGTGGAGCCATGCGCCCGAGTCGCGCCGCTCAAGTCGCTTTACGGTGTCGGTCAATGCGGGAACGAGCACCTTCAACCGCCGCAATGCCGTGGTGGTGCAGGACTACCTCAACAACTCGTTCAACTCCAGCATTTCCTACAACAAGACCTTCGAGGGCACGCCCTTCAACCTGGCCCTGAGTGCGCGCCAGAGCCAGAACACCACGTCGGGGATCATGTCGTTTACGCTGCCGCAGGCCACCCTGGCCATGAACCGGGTGCAGCCCTTCAAGCCCAAAGGGGGCGCGGCCCGCACTTGGTACGAGAAGATCGGCATCTCCTACAACTTCGACACGCGCAACGAGATCAGCAACCAACCCGTGGCCCGGCGCTTTCCCTTCCCCACCATCGGCGACCAGTTACTGGGTGGTGCCCGCACGATCAACGACAGCGTACTCGCTTTCAACCAAGACAACCTACCCGCCATTTTGGCGCGCAACCAGGTGGTGGGCACGCACAACGTGCCGGTTTCTACTACTTTCAATTTGTTCAAGCACATCAGCGTCAGCCCCAACCTTAGCTACCGGGAGTTTTGGTATTTGCAAAGCCTCGACTACCGCTACGAGGTGCTAAACGACTCGATCCGGGGCGTGCGGGTGGACACTACGGGGGGCTTCAGCCGGGCCTACGAATATTCGGCCGGCGTAGGACTCAACACGGCTATTTACGGTCTCTACCAATTTGGGCGCGACAAAAGGGTGCAGGCCATTCGGCACGTGGTGCGGCCCACGCTCAATTTCAATGTTCGTCCCGACTTCTCCGATCCGCGCTTTGGTTTCTACCAGACGGTGCGCACCGACACCACGGCCCGGGCCACCGAGCAGCCCATTTCGCGATTTTTTGGCTTACCCGGACCCGCGCCGGGGCGCTCGGGTACGGTGGGCTTTAGCCTGACCAACCAGATTGAGGCCAAGGTGCGCAGCCGCAGCGACACGGCTACCAAGCCCGAAAAGATCGTGCTCATTGACAACATCGGCATTTCGACCAACTACAACCTGGCGGCCGATTCGCTCAACCTATC
>DAIMZG010000207.1:0-3452 GCA_036734065.1 Catalimonadaceae bacterium | reverse complement strand
TCGAACCCGCCTGGCGCTGCCCGCGCGCCCGCGAGCCGATCACCAGGTCGCAGGTACCGTCGAGCAGGGGTTGCACCAGGGTGGGCAGCTCTTGGGGATAGTCCGAGTAGTCGGCATCGAGAAAAACCACCACGCCGGGCGGCGGTGCGAGTTGGGCTACGTAGGCCAGTCCCGTCAGGCACGCCTGGCCGTAGCCCCGGCGCGGCTCGTCGAGCACGGTGGCCCCGGCAGCCAGGGCCTGTGCCCGCGTCTGATCCGAAGAGTTGTTGTTGACCACGATCACTTCGTCCACCCAGTCGGCGGGCAGGTCTTGCACCACGCGCCCCACCGAGTTCTCTTCGTTGAAGGCCGGAATGATCACCACCACCCGGGGGCGGTCGGGCGGGGCCGTGGGCACCTTGATACGGGCAAAATTGTGCGAAATGTGCATAGCGGCCAAAGTACCGGATTTTGGCTCGGAAAATTATCTTCGGCCAGACCTTTGGGTCATTCCTTGACGTACGGCCCATCACCACATCTGGCTTTACCAAATTCCTGATCCAGATCAGTTTTGGCGCTGATACCCCTCATAGGGCATCGCAAGCCAATTTTGCTACTTGCCGACACTCAAAAAATGACGTCGGATCAGTTATTTGATCCGGCATTTTTTAAAACAGACACGCTATGAATTGGGGACACAAGATTACCATTTTCTTTTCTGCCTTCGTGGCCTTGATCATTGCGCTGGTCGTGATGAGCATGCGCCAAGACGTGAGCCTGGTAACGCAAGACTACTACGCGCAGGAGATTGTGTACGGCCAGCAGATGGACAAAATCCGCAATGCGCGCCAACCCGGCCAAGGGCTTGATTTTAAGTACGATGCGGCCACCCAACAGGCCCGCTTCGCGCTAGCAGCCGACGCCGAAACGCCCGTAACGGGCACCTTGCAGTTTTTCCGTCCCGCCGATGCCACGCTCGATTTTGACGTGCCCCTGCAGCCCGACCAGTCGGGTCAGCAGACGGTGGATCTGAGCCGCCGGGCCACGGGTCTCTGGAAAGTAAAGGCCTCCTGGCAGCGCGACGAACAGGAATTTTACGCCGAATACACCTTAACCCGCTGATCATGGTCTGGGCCGGATTTCTTGTCGGTATTCTGGGCAGCTTTCACTGCCTAGGTATGTGCGGGCCCATCGCACTGGCCCTGCCCACCTCGGGCGGGGCGGCCTGGTCGGCCTGGGTCACGCGGCTGGCTTACAACGCCGGGCGCGTCACGACCTATGCCGCGCTGGGTGCCCTGCTGGGCTTGCTGGGGCAGGGCCTTTCGCTGGCCGGGCCGCAGCAGTACGTCTCCATCGGGGCGGGCGCGTTGATGTTGCTCCTGGCCCTGATCCCCAACCACCGCCTTAACGGCTTCAATCCGCTGGCCCGCCTGACGGGGCGCGTCAAACAAGGGCTGGGCAAGTTGTTTCAGCAGCGCTCGGCGGGTTCGCTCTATTTGCTGGGCGTGCTCAACGGCCTGTTGCCCTGCGGCCTGGTGTACGTGGCCCTGGCGGGAGCCATCGCCACGGGGCACGTGCTGGGCGGGGCGGCCTACATGGCCTTGTTTGGCCTGGGTACGGTGCCGGCCCTGCTGACCCTCTCGCTGGCCGGGCACCTGATTCGCCCCACTTGGCGCCAGCGCCTCTACCGCCTGGTGCCCGTGGTGGTTGGCGTCATGGGCGTGATGCTCATCGTGCGCGGGCTCAACCTGGGTATTCCCTACCTGAGTCCCGAACTGCAAACGGGTCAGCCCGTGGAGCGCACTTTCAATTGCTGCCACGCGCCAGAAGAATAATCTAAAAACGCTTTATGTGGCTTTTTAGCCAAAAAGCCTCGATTTCCGATGGACAAGTATACTTTATTTGAAAATATTTTGTCCGATTTCAACACCACTGCCATGCAAGTCGCCACTCGTCAACTGCTCCACAAGTACAATGTGCCCGGACCGCGCTACACGAGTTACCCCACCGTACCCTACTGGGACAAAGAAGACCCTTCGGCTGACGAATGGGGACAGTACGTGCGTACGACCTTCCGCGAAAATGGCGAGCTGAGTCTTTACGTGCACCTGCCCTATTGCGAGAGTTTATGTACGTACTGCGGCTGCCACAACCGCATCACGGTCAACCACGCCGTCGAGTCGCCCTACATTGCGGGGGTGCTGCGCGAATGGGCTTTGTACCGCCAGGTGCTGGGCCGACGCCCCGTCATCCGCGACATTCACCTCGGGGGCGGTACGCCCACATTTTTCAGTCACCAGAACTTGCGCCAGCTCATCGAAGGCCTCCGGGCCGGGGCCGACGTCCATCCCGACGCGGCCTTCAGTTTCGAGGCGCACCCTAATAATACCACGTCGGCCCACTTGCGTACGCTCTACGACCTGGGCTTCCGGCGGCTGAGCCTCGGTGTGCAGGACTTCGACGATGCCGTGCAGCGGGCCATCAACCGCAAGCAGACCTTCGCCTCGGTGCAGCGCGTCACCGAGCAGGCCCGCGCCATGGGCTACACCTCGGTCAACTTCGATCTCATCTACGGCTTGCCGCACCAGACCACCGACACCATCCGCAACACTTTCGGGCGCGTGCTGCAACTGCGGCCCGACCGCATTGCCTACTACAGCTACGCCCACGTGCCCTGGATGAAGCCCGCCCAAATGGTGTTCGAAGCCTTTTTGCCCTCGCAGGCGGCCAAGCGGGCGCTTTACGAAACGGGCAAGGCATTGCTCGAAACGCACGGCTACCACGAAATTGGCATGGACCATTTCGCCCTGGCCAGCGACGACCTCTACACCGCCAGCCGTGCCCGGCAGTTGCACCGCAACTTCATGGGTTATACCACCAATGCCACCCGACTGCTGATCGGGCTGGGGGTGTCGTCTATCAGCGATGCCTGGACGGCCTTTGGCCAGAACGTCAAGTCGGTGGAGCAGTACCTCGAGCGGGTGGGGCGCGAGGAGTTGCCCCTCGTGCGGGGCCACCGCCTGACGGCCGAAGACCTTACGCTTCGTCAGCACATTCTCAACCTGATGTGTCATTTCGAAACCCACTGGCCCGCCCACGAGCCCGAGATGGACGAAGTGGTCGGGAGCGGCCGCCTCGACGAGATGATTGCCGACGGCCTCATTCGCCTCGAACCGCAGCGACTGGTGATCACCGAAGCCGGGCAGCCCTATGTGCGCAACGTCTGCATGGCCCTCGACCTGCGCCTCTGGCGGGCCAAGCCCACCACGCCCCTGTTCAGCCAGACGGTCTGAGCGTTCCTTTCAAGCGTTGGGGCGGGCCGTCAGCAGGTCGTCGTGGAGTTGCTCATTGACTTGCTTCCAAAAAGCCAAGAGGGCTATTCCTTCCTGAACAGGCACGCCCACTTCGCTCAGAAAACTCCTTTCTATCTGTTTGACGTCTGAGGGCGCCTCGGCCTTGATCTGCCGGAAGCG
>DAIMZG010000206.1:0-3454 GCA_036734065.1 Catalimonadaceae bacterium | reverse complement strand
ACAGCCCCGACGCGGCCACCACCAGCCGCGACTGCGCCCCCTCGCGGCGGTAGGCCAGCCCTCCCGTGCCCACCAGCCCCCGAAACGAGAAGGGCGACATGCCCGCGTCTTGCGTACGCACCAGCCCGGGCCCCACGAAGGTATCGAGTATGTGCGCAGGCTGAGCCAGAGCTGGCAGGCTCAGGAGCAGGGTGAACAGAGCGATGACCAGCACGCGCATAGTGGGCAAGTTAGGGGGATGATTTTTGATATTAGTCAATTAAAATGGAAAAGATATGCCTAGATATCTCAATGTTGTCATAAATTAGACCGACAGAATGTTACACAACGAACTGCTAATACAAACCAACATTTACACAAGTTTCTTATGAAAAACTCATCCTATTTGATGCGCCTGAGCTGGGTGCTTCTGTTGGCTGGCACCATGGCGGCCTGTGGTAACGACGATGATGGCCCCGCGCCGCCTACGCGCACGGAGTTGCTGACGGGGAAGGCCCAATGGAATTTCGCCGCAATAGAGTCAGACCCTCCTTATCCGGAGGGAGGAACCCTAGTAAGAGATGTGTATGCTCAGCTCCCCAATTGTTTCAGGGACAATTTCTATCGTTTTCAAGAAAATGGACGATTTACCTTAGAAAATGGCCCTACAAAGTGTAACGATAGCGATCCGCAAATTTTGAATCAAGGAAGTTGGACATTTAACGCCGATGAAACAGCCTTATCTCTTTCAGGGAATTCAGCCAGCTTCGAATGGAAGATTGTAGAATTAACAGAAGCGGCTTTGGTTATTCAACAAGAATTTACAGAGGATAATATTCGTTATACTTGGACATTTTCTTTTAATTGATTCTTATACTTTACAAGTAAGTAAAAGCCGCCCCCCCCAAAGGCGGCTTTTTCATTTTTGGTCTTGCTACCCAAATTTTTCTAGTTTTGGGCACCACTTTTTTTCATCGGCGGCGATGCGCTCCCTTCCACGCTTTTTTCGCAAGCTCTACCGCATCTACGGCACGTTGCTGTTGCTGCCCCTGCTGGCCCTGGCGGCCGCCTACGGGGCGCGGGCGGGCCACGAAGTGGGCTACCGCCTGGCAGAGGCACCCGGTCAACCCGCTGACCTCCGGCTCATCGCTGGTTTGGGCTACCTGATGTTGGTGGGCGGTGGCCTGAGCCTTTTCTTCCGCCTGTTGGTACGTCACGACGACCTGGCCTCGCTCGGCGAACGAGTAGATTCCTACGGGCAGGCCGTCACGGTGAGGCTGCTGCTCTACGCCCTGGCCTGTTTGCTCTGCGCCCTGACCTTCTGGCTAACGGGCGATGGGGTGTTTGTGATCCTGTTCTTTGTGAGCTATTTCTTGCTCATTTTCAGCCGCCCGCGCTATCAGCAGATGGTGGTCCGGCTGTGCCTCGATCCGCTTGAAGAAGAAATCATCAATGCCAGCTAACAAAAAAGCCCGCCGTAAGGGCGGGCTTGACTGAAGGTAGGTAAGACTCAGATTGCGCCTTCAAGGGCATCTTTGATCTCTACACGGCGGCCGTTTTTGTAGCTGACGATCCAAGCGTCTTTGACGCCCATCTCGCGGAGGTATTTCTTGAAGTGGTCAGCCTCCCAATAGTCGCCAAATTCACCGAGGGTATATTTGACCATTCCGTTTTCGTCGGTTTCAGCGTTCATCTTGCCATTGTTATTTTTCAGATACTTTTCGAGGTCTTTGTTACGAAAGGCTCCGATCTGCACCTTGAATACGACTCCGGCGGGGTTGAGCCGCTGGCCCTGTCGGCTGGCACCGGGCGCGGCCGATGCCAGTTGGGAGCTGTTTTCGCTGGGTTCCGGCGTGGGCGCCGCGGCGGCGTCTGCCTCTAGCTTGCGGATGCGTCCCTGCATAGACTCATTTTGAGTGCGCAGGCGGGTGAGCTCGGCCTGCAGGTCGCTGACTTCTTTTTTGGCCTGCTGGGCATCGTTGAGGGCCGTTTGGCGTTCCTCGACGATGCGCTTGAACTCCAGCGGGTCCATATTTTTCATGCGTTTGGCCCACTCCTTTCGGACGGCCTTGTCGTTCTGGGCGTGTGCGGAGCCAAAGGCCATTAGCAAAATGCCAAAAAGTAAAAATGCGCAAAGGTTTTTCATGAGCAAAGGATGCTTAGCTGGCTGATTATCAAGGTCAAAAATAGAAAAATATGCGCCTTCCAAATGCGGATACCGGATACGGGACGTAATAATTGCGACCATTCTGGGCCGTTGTTTACAATTTCTTAACACGGCGGGGTAGGTTTGCGCAGGTGGGCCATTTATTTTTGGTGATGATTCAATCTGTTTTGTGCTGGCCTTTGCGCCTGTGGCTGCTGCTCTGTTGGCTAACGCCGTCGGCTTTTGCCCAGCCCGATTTGCTGCGGAGTGGCCCGATGGTGGGCTACTCGACCATGAAAGAAGCGATGCTCTGGGTACAGACCACCCGGGAAGCACGCGTCCATTGTGAATATTATGAAATGGGCCAGACGCGCCGCTACCGCACCCAACCCGTCGAAACCGACAAGGCCTCGGCCTTCGTGGCCAAGCTGATTGCCGACAGCCTGGCGCCCGGCAAGCAGTACACCTACGAGCTGTTCATCAACGGCGAGGCCGTACCGCGCGACTACCCCCTGCGGTTCCAGTCTCAGCACTTGTGGCAATGGCGCACCGATCCGCCCACGTTTACCTTCGCCACGGGCAGTTGCGCCTACATCAACGAGACCGAACTGGATCGCCCCGGTAAGCCCTACGGCGGCGACTACGGGATTTTTTCGAGCATCCACCGCGACCGCCCCGACTTTATGCTCTGGCTGGGCGACAATGTCTATCTGCGCGAAGCCGACTGGAACTCCCAAACGGGCATCTGGCACCGCTACAGCCACGACCGCGCTACCACCGAACTGCAGCCCCTGTTGGGCAGCACCCACCACTACGCCATCTGGGACGACCACGACTTCGGGCCCAACGACTCGGACCGTGGCTTCTGGAACAAACACCTCACCGAAGAGGCCTTCAACCTCTTTTGGGCCAACCCGAACACCAACCAAACCGGGCAAGGCGGCATTACGGGCACTTTTCAGTGGGCCGATGTGCAGTTTTTTCTGCTCGACGACCGCTATTTCCGCACGCCCAACGGTCGCCAAACGGGCGAGCGGCACATCTTGGGCGAAGCGCAAATGCAGTGGCTGGCCGACGCACTCACCTTCAGCCAGGCTACGTTCAAAGTCATTGCCATTGGCGGGCAGGTGCTCAACCCCGTGGCTCGCTACGAGAACTACGCCACCTATCCTGAAGAGCGCGAGCGGTTGCTGCGGCTTATTTCGGAGAATAACATCGAAGGCGTCCTGTTCCTGACTGGAGACCGCCACCACACGGTGCTCTCGCGCCTCGACCGGGCCGACAACTACCCGCTCTACGACCTGACTTGCTCGCCGCTGACGTCGGGTG
>DAIMZG010000205.1:0-3458 GCA_036734065.1 Catalimonadaceae bacterium | reverse complement strand
GGGGCAGGGCGTAGAACTCGCCGGGGTGCATGCGCGAAGGCACCACAAAGTCGCGCGCGCCCTCGGGCGTGGACTTGATGAGCACGGGCGTTTCGACTTCGAGGAAATCCAGGCCGCTCAGGTAGTGACGAGTAGCTTGCATGAGGCGGTGGCGCAGCATCAGGTTGCGGCGCACCACGGCCCGCCGCAGGTCGAGGTAGCGGTACTTCATGCGCAGCTCGTCGCCGCCGTCGGTATCGTCTTCGATCAGGAAAGGAGGGAGGCGGGCCGGATTGAGCACCTGCAAGTCGGTCACCCGAATTTCGATGTCGCCCGTGGGCATCTGCGGATTTTTGGCCGTCCGTTCCACCACCGGGCCGGTGGCCTGCACCACAAATTCGCGGCCCAGCGAACGGGCCGTGGCCAGGGCCTCGGCCGGGCTGCTGCCTTCTTCGAAGATGAGCTGGGTCAGTCCGTAGCGATCGCGCAAGTCCACCCAGACCAGGCCGCCCTTGTCGCGGGTACGTTGTACCCAGCCGCAAAGCGTGACGGATGCCCCGATGTGGTCGGCCCGCAATTCGCCGCAAGTGTGCGTTCTTAGCATATATTTGTGCGCTTAAAGACACCAAAGGTAGAAAGAATCGCGTGGCAAAAAAGCAGAAAACCCTCATGTGTTTGTTGTTGATCAGCCTGCTGGTCACGTCCGCCACGGTGCCGCCCGAGTTGCGGCGCGTCAGCGTTACCGACGAGGTATCGCTGCTGCTGCCCACCGACTTTCAACGCCTGCCCGACGAAGCCCTGGCCCGCCGCTATCCCTCGTACCGCAAACCCGTAGCGGTCTATTCCGACCCGGCCGGGCGGGCCGACGTGGGCTACAACCGCGCCCCGAGCAATTTTGCGTATGCCGACCTGCCCATTTTGCAGTCCTTCTACCGGGCCAACCTGCAGCAGCTGTACGATTCGGTCACGTTTCTGCGCGAGGACATCCGGGCCGTCAACGGGCAGGACTTTGTGGTATTTGAACTGCTGGGCACCGTGGCCGAGCAGGAAGAAACCGTTAACGTCGCCCGGGGACCGCGGGCACCCGTTCGGCGCTACGTGTACGTGCAGTACACGCTGGCCGCTCAGCAGGTACACATCTTTAACTTCAACTGCCCCGCCGCCAACCAGGACAAATGGCAGCCCGCCGCCGCCGAGATGCTCAATTCGGTGAAAATGCGGAAAAAAAAACGGTAGCCAAGTGGCCTGCCGCGCTTTCGCGTGCGGCGACGTGGTCAGATCGAGGAAAGGTATCGGCCAACCACTCAGAACTGCTTGCGGCGCAGCCGCCAGTAGGCCGCTGCCCACGTGCCCAGCCACAAAGCCAGCATCAGCAGCACGCCGAGCATCAGCCGCACGTCGGCCTGCGCGGGGTCGGCAAGCCACGGGCCGGCGGTCGGATCGTACTGATTATTTGGCGTGAGCCACGGGCCCACCGCCGAGAAAAAGTAGCCGCTCAGAAACGAAAGGCCGATCAGTACGCCCACGGTTTTGAGAAAACTCTTGCGGGGAAAAAGAATGGAGCCAAGGAAGAAAATGCCCTGGTTGACCAACACCGACAGCAGCAGCCACCACGGCCACGCGCCTTGGTCATTACCCACAAGCGCCTCGGGCTGAAAGTCAGCGTCCGGGAGGTCGAGCCGAAACCGGAAGTACGCCCGCAGCAGCAGAAACAAGAGGCCGATCAGCAGCAGCAGGGCCAAATTGACGATGGCCAGCACCCCGAACTTTTCGACCGGGCTGGCCGGGAGCATCAGTTGGGCCATTCCCCGCTGCGGGGCGGCGTAGGCCCGAAACATGGTGCTGCTGGCGTAGCTGCCGATCACGAACATGCCCAAGTAGAACGCGCCTCCGTTGAGGAAGGCCACCACGTTGGCCTCGTTCATCAGCAAGGAGGTGGACATGATCAGGGCCATGATACCTCCGGCCACGGCCAGCAAAATCAGGTACGAACGGTACTCTTCGACCAGGTGCAGGCGGAGCAATCGCCCAAGCCGAGTAGTGTTAAGCGTAGCCATGGTTCAGGTAAAAAGCGATTGAATCCGGGCCCGGTTGGTGACCACGGCGTTGAAAAGACGTTCCAAATCCACCTCGCTGTGGGCGCCCGTCCGGTTTTCGAGCACCAGGTCGTGCCCACGCAGCGACGACTCGGCGTAGAGCACCTCGGCCTCGGCGGGCGGTTGGGCGACGGTCGTAAAGTGCAGGCGGGCGGCGATGGCCTCCAGTTCGTGGTGGAGCAAAATCTGCCGCTCGTCGAGGATGATCACCTGGCTGATGAGCTGGTCGAGGTCGCGCACCTGGTGGGTAGAAATCAGCACGAGCCGATCGGGCTGGCGGGCCGCCGCCGTCAGGCGTCGGAAGTGGCTTTTGGAAGGAATATCCAGCCCGTTGGTGGGTTCGTCGAGCAGAAGCAAGGGCGTGTTGGCGGCCAGCCCAAAGGCAATCAGGGCTTTTTTCTTCTGCCCAAACGAAAGGCTGCGCAGGCTGCCCCGGCGGGGCACTTCCAACGTGTCGAGGGCCGCATCGAATTGGGTACGGTTGAAGTTCGGGTAGAAAGGTCCCATCAGGTCGGCGTACTGCGCCACGCGCAGGGGCGGTACGTAGGGCTCTTCCGGAATCAGCAGCACCGATTGCAGAAAGTCGGCCGTGCGCTGGCGGGGCGTATGGCCCAGCACGTGCACCTGTCCGCCCGTGGGGAACAGCAAGCCCGCCAAGAGGCGGAGCAAGCTCGATTTGCCCGCGCCGTTCTTGCCCAGCAACCCGGCGATGTGCCCACCTGCCAAGTGCAAGTTGAGTCCGTCGAAAAGCAATGGCTGGCGCGCATAGCCAAAGCGAAGGTGGTTGATGTTGATCATGACGGCCCGATTTTGCCGTGCCAATTTGGCGATTTTTTTGGTGTCGGGCGTACGCGGGGTGGGGCGTCGGCAGCGTAGCTTGCCCCCCTGCGGCAGCCCGTGGCCCGCTCCGAGACGACACACCCCCCTGAGGGTTACGTAAACGCGCTGCGCACAACCCTCGGAGGTTTTTGGGAATGTATGGCAGGGCTTCCGTAACGCCTGTATTCATCCACTTTGCCAGAAAGTTTTACTTTTGAGCAAGCCTTGGCATGACGCAAACGCACAGCAAAAACGTCTGGCCCGAAACTTTGGTGGACTTGTGTGCCCTGATTTCGCATTCTTCGGAGGTTTTTAACCAGACTTTGCGTAATTTTTTGAGCCGTCCGATCATCAGCCCAGCCTCAATCATGAACATGACCGAAAACATTGATCAGTTAGCCGAAAAAATCTACCAGGAAGGTGTGGCCCGCGCCCAAGCCGAGGCCGCCGACATCCGGTCGGCCGCTGAGGCCGAAGCCAAAAAAATCCGCCAGCAGGCCGAGGCCGATGCCCAGGCCACGCGCCAGCGGGCCGAGTCTGAAGCCGCCGACCTGCGCCGCCACA
>DAIMZG010000204.1:0-3466 GCA_036734065.1 Catalimonadaceae bacterium | reverse complement strand
CCTCGCGGGGGGTACGGCCGAGGAGGTCAGCGGCGACCGGGCCAAGGTGCGCGACACCCACCTTTCGCCCGACGGGCGCTACCTGCTCAAGACCGAGCGCGTTCGGCTCGACTCCGTCCGGGCCGCCGACCGCCATCCCGACCTGCCCCAGGCCGAGGCCCAGCGCTACGATGCCCTGCACTACCGCCACTGGGATACCTGGAGCGACGGCCAGTATCACCACCTCTTTCTCTACCCCGTGCAGAACGGGCAGCCCGCCAAAGCGGGCAAAGACCTGCTGGCAGGGGAGCCGTACCACGTGCCCACCATGCCGTTTGGCGGCGACGAAGACTACACCTGGAGCCCCGATAGCCGAACGGTGGTGTACGTAGCCAAAAAACAGGCGGGCACCGACTACGTCCGCAGTACCAACACCGACCTGTACGCCTACGACGTGGCCAGCGGCCAAACGACCAACCTCACCGAGGGGCGCCCCGGCTACGACACACATCCGCGCTTTACCCCAAGCGGCCACCTGGCCTGGCTCAGCATGGCCCGCGACGGCTTTGAGGCCGACAAGAACGATTTGCTCGTGCGCAGTTCCGAAGGGGCGGTAGTGAATCTGACGGCCAACTGGGACGGCACCGTCAACGACTTTGCTTGGGCCGCCGACGGCCGCCGCCTGTTTTTCACGGCGCCCCACCGGGGCACTATCCAGCTTTTTGAGGTGGACTACCCGGGCCGTTCGCGCAAGGCCCCGGCCGTTCGCCAGCTCACCGAAGGCGACTTCGATGTCAACGCCCTGGTCGGACAAGCGGGCGACCTGCTGGTGGTAGGACGCGCCGACATGAACCGGGCCACCGAGTTCTACACGGTCGCCCTCAAATCGGGCCAGATGCGCCGCCTGACGCGCGTCAACGACGACCACTACGCCCAGATTGCCCCCAGCAAAATCGAGCGGCGCCTCACCAAAGCCTCCGACGGCCAAGACCTCTTCAGTTGGGTAATTTATCCACCCGACTTCGATCCGAACAAGAAGTATCCTACCCTGCTCTATTGCCAGGGCGGCCCACAAAGTGCGCTGACGCAGTTCTACTCGTTTCGCTGGAACTTCCAGTTGATGGCCGCCCAGGGCTACATTGTGGTGGCCCCCAACCGCCGGGGCATGCCCGGTTGGGGTGCCGCCTGGAACGAGGCCATCTCCAAAGATTGGGGCGGGCAAGTGATGCGCGACTACCTGGCCGCCATTGACGACGTGGCCCGCGAGCCGTACGTGGACAAAGACCGCCTCGGCTGCGTGGGGGCCAGCTACGGCGGCTACTCGGCCTTCTACCTGGCGGGCATCCACGAAGGGCGTTTCAAGACTTTCATTGCCCACGCGGGCGTGTTCAACCTCCGGAGCATGTACGGCACCACCGAAGAGCTTTTCTTCGTCAACTGGGACATCGGCGGGCCCTACTGGGACGAGGGCAACCCCGAGGCCCAGCGCAGCTACCGCGACTTCGATCCCAGTGCCCGCGTGGGCCAGTGGGATACGCCCATCCTGATCATCCACGGGGGCAAAGACTACCGCGTGCCCCTCGGGCAGGGGCTAGAGGCCTTTACGGCGGCACAAATGCGCGGCATCCCGAGCCGTTTGCTCTACTTTCCGGAGGAAAACCACTGGATATTGCGGCCGCAGAACGCCCAAGTCTGGCAACGCGAGTTTTTTGGCTGGTTAAAAGAAACTTTATGAAAAAACTGCTCTACTGGGGGCTGTTAGTGGGCGCCTTGGGCTGTCAAACCCAACCGCCTACCGAAACCACACCCCAGGGCCCGCCCGTGGCCGACTGGCCCAGGGGCATCACCTACGAGGTGTTCGTGCGGGCCTTTGCCGACAGCGACGGCGACGGCATCGGCGATTTGCCCGGCCTGACCATGCAGCTAGACTACCTGGCCGACCTGGGCGTGCAGGCCCTCTGGCTGATGCCCGTTTCGCCCTCGCCTTCTTACCACAAATACGACGTGGTGGACTACTACGGCATTGACCCCGAATACGGCACCAAAGAGGATTTTCGGGCCTTCGTGGACGCTGCGCACGAGCGGAACATTCGGGTAGTGATTGATTTGGTGCTCAACCATTCCAGTGCGCAGCACCCGTGGTTCAAAGAGGCCCGCCAGTCGCCCCAAAGCACGATGCGCCCCTACTACGTCTGGGCCGACGACAGCACCATTGCCCGGCTGGGCGAAACCAAAGAAGGCTCGGCCGACTCGGAGGGTACCGTGCAATGGCACAATTCGACCATTGGCGATGAGCGATACTACGGCTATTTCTCCCGCAACATGCCCGATCTCAACTACGACCACCCCGCCGTTCGCCGTGAAGTCTATAAAATTGGCCGCTACTGGCTCGAAGAAATGGGCGTGGACGGCTTTCGCCTCGATGCCGCCCGTCACATCTATCCGGAAGCCGAAGCCAAAAAATCGCACGCCTTCTGGGTGGAATTTCGGGAGGAGATGCGCCGCGTCAAGCCCGACGTGTATTTGGTAGGGGAAGTCTGGGACGAAGACACCGACGTGGTGGCGCCCTACCTGGAGGGACTGCCTGCCCTGTTCAACTTTGCCTTGGGCTACCGAATGGTGGACGCCGTACGGCAAGAACGCGACAATGGCCTGCTCGGCGAATTGCTCCGCATCCGGTCGGCGTATCAGGAGGCCAACGCGGCCTTTGTGGATGCCACCTTCCTGACCAACCACGACCAAACGCGCGTGGCCAGCGAACTGGACGGCCACCCCGGTCGGCTGCGCACGGCCGCCAACCTGCTGCTGACCCTGCCCGGCGCGCCGTACCTGTACTACGGCGAAGAACTCGGGATGCCCGGCCGCAAGCCCGACCCGCAAATTCGCGAGCCTTTTCTCTGGACGGCCGACACCACCGCTCCGCCCTACGCCCGCTGGATCGCCCCGCAGCACGCCCTGCCCGACCAAATGCGGTCCCTGATTGAGCAGCGCGACGACAGCGCTTCCCTCTACCACCACTACCGCCGCCTGATCGGCTGGCGCCGCCAAAGCGCGGCCCTCACGGGCGGAGCCACCACGACCGAAATAGTGTCCGATGCGCGGCTGCTGGCCTTTCGGCGCGCCGTGTCTGGCCAGGAACTGCTGGTGGTGCACAACCTGAGCGGTGCCTCGTTGCCCTATCAGCCCAGCCCCGACGCCACCCTGCGCCACGCCACGCACCCCGACGCCACGGCGGGCACATTGCCGCCCTACAGCCTCACCATCTGGGAAGTGCCGCCCACCCGCACCCGGGCCACCGAGCGCAGCGGAAGCTAGGCCCGAGGCGACAATGGCTTTTGGGCCGCTTCGGGAATGGCGATGCCCATCTGCCGCATCAGCGGCACGGCGTTGAAACTCTGGCACACGCCGGGCGTGAGACGGTAGTCGAAGCGAATTTCGCTGCCGACCACCGTGCTGTTGAAACTGTAGTTGACGATGCCTTCCGGGT
>DAIMZG010000203.1:0-3493 GCA_036734065.1 Catalimonadaceae bacterium | reverse complement strand
CCACGCCGCGCAGAGACAACGCACGCGTTGTCTGGAGGGGAGCCAGTCAATTAGAAAATTAGTTGATGAGGCGATTTTCTGGTGTGCAGTAATCAGAAAGGAGCCTTTTGGCCAAGTCAGCGAATTGAGAAATGCGCGCCCCCGGGTGCGCATTTTTTTTGCTGGGCCATCAGCAAGCCCGTTTTCGTCTTTCTTTTTTATGGTAGCCTTCCCTTTTACAACATCTTACAACAGGGGTTGTACTACCACTCGTTAGCATCTGAACATTAGATGGCAATTGTTTGGCGGACAAGGCAAGTTTTCTGATCTCGACGGAGGAGATCCCGATGGCGGGGAGCCCTTCGGCCCCTGTGCGGATGCGCCCCCGCCGCGACCCCGCCCACGTGGGGAGGTGTCCCTTCCAAAAAATGTCAAACCACCCATAGGGGGCTGCGTAAAACGAAGCAGGCCAATGCCTGACCGCATTGGGCGCTGGCGCTACGCGGTGCGGCGCATTTTTTCGACTTTTTTTAACTGCGTAAACTTTTTACGGCTATGCCTAATCTATACCCCTTTTTTTGGGCCCTTTTCCTTGTGGCCCTGAGCAGTTGGCCCGTTGCGCCCGCCCTTGCCCAAAACGACCTCACCTGGAATGGCAGCGTCAGCGACGACTGGTTCGATGCCGACAACTGGACGGGCGCGGGCGCTCCTGATGCCACCACGGATTTGCTGGTGCCGGAAGGTGTCAGCACCATGCCCGTGATTGTGGCCGACACCGTGGCCGAAGCAGATCGCTTCTGGCTGGAAGAAAACGCTACGCTCACCCTAGAACCGGGCAGCGAACTGCGCGTGGCTGCTTGCGAGGTGGCGGGCGAAATCGTGGCCGCCGACAGCACCCAACCCCAGACGCTCGTGCTGACGGGCGGCACCAACGAAGTGCCCGACACCTTGTGGTTGAACAATAACGCCGTATCGCCGGGCTTGCAGATCATTGTGGATTCGGGTGCTTTTATTGTGCTGGGGGCCAACGTGGTATTGCCCAGCGCGACCAATACGTTTCGGGTGCGTACGGGTGGTCAGTTGCGCTTCGGCGGATTTTTCATCGCGGGCGACGGTAGCTTCATCCTGGAAGACGACGGGGAACTGTGGATATCGGATGCCGTGGGCATTGCCGACGAAAGCGTTGACGGCATCGGAGTAGGCAACGTACGGACGGGCATTCGCACCTACGCGACGGGCGGCATCTACCGCTACGTCGGGCCGGGCATCCAGACCACTGGTTCGGGCTTGCCCGCCAACGGTCCGGTCAAGCTCATCATAGATACTCCCGACATCCTGGGGCTAGAAGACAGCCAAACGGGCAATCCCGTGTCGTTGAACATCACCGCCGGAGGGCGGGTAGAAGTCATTCGGGGGACCTTCAAGGAAGGCCTCAACAACATTGTGCTGTTTGACGGCGGGGCGCTGGTCATGACGGGGGGCGAATACCAGTCCTTTGCCGAAGGGATGGTGCCCGCCGCCCAAGATGTCACTTTGACGGGAGGCACCTTCGGACTGTACAGCCTCGCCGACGGTCAGACGTTGCGGGGCGGCATTGCCTACGCCAACGTGGCCTTTGCAGGCAGCTCTTCAGGTGCCAAAACCGTCAGTGAATCCGTCACGCAGGTGGACACTATTTTTGTGTTCGGCAATGACCTGCCGACCGACCCGACGGTGAACGTACTGGCTCCCTTTGGGGGCCCGGAAACGGTGCTGCAAATGACGGGCGGCGTGATGAGCATCAACACGGCCAGCGGCAGTGTGCTACCCACAGCCGGGGGCGATTACCTGCTCAGCGGTGGCACCGTCACGCTGGTGGCTACCGCGCCGGTAGTGGCTTTGAAAACCCTACGGGGCAACCGCACCTACCACAACGTGAGCATTTTGCCTACCGCCGTGGTGATAAACGAGCCGATTACCCTCAACAACCGGTTTTCGATCGCGCTCGGTGGGCGGCTGGGGCTAACAGATTTGGCGACCATCAGCGGTGGGCCGGGCACCACCTTCGAAGTGTTTTCCGGCGGCGGACTGGCCTACGGCCATCCCGACGGCCTCAATGAAAACGGCACGGGGGCCATCAATGTGGACAACCTGGTGTTGGCTACCGACGCTTCTTACGGCTTTATCGGCAGCCTCGACATGGTGACGGGGACGGCCCTGCCGGATTCGGTCTCGGTCCTGGCCCTCGACAAAACCGGGGGAAACGTTTCCCTTTCCAAGCCGCTTTACGTGGGCGTGCCGACGGGTTTGCTGCCGTCGGGCTTCTTCATCAACGAAACCATTGGCGATCAGGGCAATTTGCAACTCGGGGCCTTCGACCTGACAATAGCAGCCGTGCCGCTTATCGGTGCTTCGGCCGATGGCTACCTCATTACGAATGGTGACGGACGGTTGGTGCGCAGCATGACCCCGGGCGTGCGCGTGGTTTTTCCGGTAGGTACCACCGACGATTATTTGCCCTTGGCCATCAATACGGGCATTGAAGGCGATAACTTCTTTGCAACTGGCGTGAAACCTGGAGTCCGCGAAGACCCTACTGACCCGAGCAGCCAATCGTTCGACGAGCAGGTGGTGACAGCTACCTGGATCATCGAAAATCGCAATACAATTGACCTGACAAGTGTCAACCTAGTGCCCTTTTGGTCAGCCAATCTGGAAGGCACTAATTTCGACCGCACCGAGGCTTTCCCGTCCGTATTCGAGACAGAAGCGTTTATTCCCATTGCCAGTCCGGCAGTTGCCGCCGACAGCAACGGCCTGTTCAGCGTGGTCGGTACGCGCGACATCCGGGCCGGAGCGACGATCTTTTTGGCCGTAGGCAGCGGCGCGGACAGTCCGTTGCCGGTACAGTTGGTGTCCTTCGCGGGCGAGTGGGCCGACGGCGCGGCGCGGCTGCAATGGCAGACGGCCTCCGAGCAAGACAATGCCGGTTTTGAAATCGAGCGCAGCCGCGACGGCCAGCGCTTCGCGCGGATCGGCTTCGTGGCCGGAGCCGGGCAGAGCCAGCAACTGCAGGACTACCGCTTCGTAGATCGCCAGCCGGGCCGGGAGGCCTACTACCGCCTCCGCCAGGTGGACTTCGACGGCACGGCCAGCTACAGCCGGGTAGTGTTCCTGCGTGGAACCGAGGAGCTGCCCGCTCCGGTCGTGTATCCTAACCCCCGCCGGGGCCAGGCCGTGACCATCGCCTGGCAAGGGTCAGCCCTGCAATTGGTGGTGCGCAACGTCACGGGCCAAACGGTGCTGCAAGCCAGCGGCGACGGGCAGGCAGTAGGCCAGGCCCTGAACCAGTACTTGCGGACGGCGCCGGGCGGGCTGTTGCTGCTCGAGTTTGAGACGGGTAGCGGGCGCTACGTGCGGCAATTAGTTGATTAGGCAATGAGTTGATTAGATGATTTTCTGATGTGCAGGTATGGAAATGTGCTGCGGATGTGCAGTGCGTCCACGCCGCGCAGAGACAACGCACGCGTTGTCT
>DAIMZG010000202.1:0-3504 GCA_036734065.1 Catalimonadaceae bacterium | reverse complement strand
CGCCCTGCTGACGGTGCTCAACGAGAAGATTTACCGCAACGGCGAGCAAGAGATCCGGGTCAACATCAAGGGCATCATCGCCGCCTCCAACGAGTTGCCTGTGGGCGGCGAAGGACTGGACGCCCTCTGGGATCGTTTTCTGCTGCGCTACCTCATTACCGAGATCAAAAGCAACGGTTTGTTTGTCGAGATGATCACCGACACGGCCGACCTGTACACCGACATGCTCGACGAGGCCGACAAGATCACCGAAGACGAACTAGCCGACTGGAGCCAGCGCATTGACCGGGTCGCCGTGCCCCCCGAAGTGCTCAACACCCTACAACTGGTCAAGGTGCGCCTCGAAGCCCACGACGCCGACGAAGGGGGTAGCTTCCGCGTCTATGACCGCCGCTGGAAAAAGCTCGTGCGACTCATGCGCACCTCGGCCTTCCTCAACGAGCGCGACAAGGTGGACCTGATGGACTGCTTCCTGATGGTGCATTGCTTGTGGAACCAGCCCGACCAGCTCGATTTTTTGCAGGAACTGGTGGCCGAAGTGGTGCGCAAGCACGGCTACTCGCTGGCCCTCAACCTGAGCACCCTCAAGCAGGAGGTGCGCGACCTGGAGGCCGAGGTACGCGCCGAAACGCGCATTCCCTACACCAAGCTCGTCGAGCAGCTCGAAACGGTGGACCGCGAATATTACCAGGTGCTCAACATGGAGCAATATTTCGACGGCAACCGGATCAAGGCCGCCGAATTCGACCGCCTCGGCGTGGACGAACTGCGGGCCATCAGCCTCTACGACGCCGACAACAAACTCACCAACCGCATCAAGGCCAAGCGGGGCACTGACCACCACACGCTCATCGTCAACTACAACTCGAAGGACTACACCTTCCGGCTGCGGACGGGCAAAGTGGAAAAGACGGAGCTGATCTACAAAAAGGCCCATCCGCTGATGGAATCGTACTGGGGCGAGCGCATCACTACCTTGCAAACGTACATCGGCGAACAGCAAAAAGTGGTGGCCCGCGACGCCCCCGCCGAGCTGACCACCTTGCGCAACAATTTGTTTGTGGACGCGGGCCTGGCCGAGATCGTCGAGGCCAACGCCCGCGACGTGAAAGAGTCGCTCGAAAAGCAGTTGTTGCAGCTCGACAAGATTCGTTTCGGCTACGAGCAATTGGGCGAACAGTAGGCCTATCCGCGGGGAGATTATTTACGTTACTCCTTCCGCGCTCATTTATTGGCCTTTCTTAACCCGCTCCTTGCTTGGAAATTGCCTTCGTCCTCGGCCTGCTGGTCGTCACCATCGTACTTTTTGCTACTGAAAAACTTTCGGTGGACGTGGTGACGCTGTTGGCGCTCATGATCCTGCTGATTTCGGGCATCCTTACCCCTAAAGAAGCTTTTGAAGGCTTCAGCGACGACTTCATCATCATTCTGGCCGCCATTTTCGTGGTCAGCGGGGCCATGCAAGACACGGGCATCTTCAATCAGATTGGCACGCAGCTCACCCGCACGGCCCGTTTGGGCCCGCGTCGGTTTCTGTTGTTGGTGATGCTGATTGCCGGGTCGGTTTCGGCTTTTATGAACAATACGACCGTCACGGCCCTGTTTGTCGGGCCCGTGGTGAACATGAGTCGTCGGTTGTCCGTATCGCCATCGCTGGTGCTTATGCCCCTGTCGTTCATCTCGATCCTAGGCGGCACGTGTACCCTAATCGGCACCTCTACCAACGTGGCCGTCAGTGGCTACCTGGTGCGGGCGGGCTTCGAAGGGGTCGGGATGTTCGAACTGCTGCCCATCGGCCTGGCCCTGTTCGGGGTTGGCCTGGTCTATCTGCTCTTTGTGGGGCCTTTGCTGCTGCCCGCGCGTAGCGAGACCAACTACATCGAAGAGTACGACATGCGCCAGTTTCTGAGCGAAATTGTGGTCGAGCCCGAAGCCCGGCTGGCGGGCCAGCGCATTTTCGAGTCAGACCTGACAGCCCTCGATGTGCGCGTGCTGAAAATCATACGCGACCGCCGGGTGGTTATCCCCGACCCCCTGACCGTATGCGAGCCGCACGACCTGTTGCTGGTAGAAGGAAAGCTGGAAACGCTCATGCGCCTCAAAGAAGAAAAAGGTCTCCAGATACGGGCCGAGCGCCTCACCGATCGCGACCTCTCCGACGAGCAGACCCAACTGGCCGAGGCGCTGGTGATGCCCCGTTCGTTGCTTGATGGGCAGACGTTGAAAGAAGCTGACTTCCGGCGCCACTTCCACGTGGCCGTGCTGGCCATTCACCGCCTCAACCAGAACCTGCACGAAAAGCTCGGGGACGTGCGGCTACGGGTGGGCGATATGCTGCTGCTGCAAGGGAGCACCGACCACGTCGAGGCCCTACGCAAAAGCCGGCAAATCGTCGTGTTGGGCGCCTTCGATCCGGGCTTTGGCCGACAGCGGCGCGCCCTGCTCACTACCCTGTTTTTCGTCGCGGCGGTGGTGCTGGGCAGCCTAGACATTGTGCCCTTAGCGGTGGCTTTTTTGGGCGCAGCGCTGGCCGTGGTGCTGGTGCGCAGCATAACCCCCGAACGGGCCTATCAACTGATCGAGTGGCGGTTGCTCATCCTGATTGGGGGCATGAGCGCCTTTGGCACGGCGATGCAAAAATCGGGGGCCTCCCAGTGGCTGGCCGAGCAGGTTATTTACTGGCTGGAGCCTGGCGGAACCACCCTCATCTTGTCCGGCTTCGTACTGCTGACGGTAGTGCTCACCCAACCCCTCTCGAATGCGGCCGCCGCGCTGGTGGTGCTGCCCATCGCGTTGCAAACCGCCACGCAACTGGGTATAGACCCCCGCAGCTTTGCCATCGCCATCATGCTGGCGGCTTCGGCTGCCGTCATCACGCCCTTCGAGCCTTCGTGCTTGCTCGTGTACGGGCCCGGCAAGTACAAAATAATGGACTTTTTGCGCGTGGGGGGGCCTTTGACGCTCTTGCTGATGTTGCTCATTGTCTGGCTGGTACCGCTCCTGTGGCCTTTCTGAATTCTTCGGGCACCCATGACGCATACGCAAATCGGCACCCTTGTGCGGGGCCACCCGGCGCGGGTCTGCCGAAAGCCATTGTTGTTTTGCCGTCAGCTTTTTCCTGTATCTCCCCAGCCTTTGAAAAATTTCACCCTTTAATTGATGCCTCGGGTCAGTAAGCAACGCAAGGCGTTATTTTTAGGATGAATGGTTGAGCGGCTTTTGTGCAGTTGCTGCTTACGTAACGCCTAAGTCAATTGGTGGGCCAGGCGGCGTAGCCAGCCGTTGCCCGCCGCGCCGCTCACCAGGGCGTTGATCAGCCAGGCCCGCCGCCCGAGGGCGCGTTGCACCCAGTAGCTTTTGCGCAATTCGCCGCCCAGGGCGGCGTAGACCTCGCGGTCGTAGGCACGCAGAAAATCGGCTCCGCAGCGGTCGGCCGCCAAGGCGGCACAGGCGTGGGCACCCGCCAGCCGTCCGCTCAGTACGGCATTGCCGATGCCTTCGCCG
>DAIMZG010000201.1:0-3540 GCA_036734065.1 Catalimonadaceae bacterium | reverse complement strand
CCCGTTAACCACGCCCGTAGTTGCACGACTGAATCATCTGGCGAAGCATTGTCAACCAGTACGATTCGGAAGCGGGCATAGTGGAGCCGCTGTACTGACTCTAGGCACTCAATAGTGTCGGCTGCATGCCGATAGTTGAGCACAACAATGTACACTTGGGGTGTCATCAGGAATTTAAGGTTTCGATGCGGTCAATGGTGCGCGTGTCGGGGCGAAGTATATTGATGTTCTCGCGGAAATAAAGAATGGCGTAAAACCCGAGCGTAATGAACAATTCGGTAGTGATAACCGCCGTGGCGGTACCGAAATAACTCAGCGGTCCTACCAGCGTCAGGTTAAGCACCAGGTTGAGCACCGAGGCGCCAATCAGCACGCGGGTGTAGGTGCGTTGCTGGTTGAGGGCGAGCAACAACTGGAAAGACGGAGAACTAAGGGCAGTCACGAGCGGCAGAAAACTAAAAGCGCGGAGGAGCCAGGCTGTTTCCGGAGCATAGGCGCCCGTTACGAGCCACGTCAGCCAATCGGCGAGCCACCAAAGCAGCAGTCCCGCCGGGAAGAAAATTCCCGTCAGAATCAGGAAATACCGACGCAGAAAAGCGACGGCCTTCGTGGCCGATTCGTTGACCAGGGCACATACGCGCGGATAAGTAGTCTGGAAAATCACGACGATGACCTGCCGGGCGGCCAGCATGATTTTCTCGGCAATGGCGTACAGCCCCACAATCTGGTCGGAGGCAAAAAAGCCCAGGATCACCAAATTGGCGGAAGAATAAATATTGATAGAAAAATTGGATACGAAAATGCTCCAGTTTCGACGCAGATCCGCACGAATGGCAGCCCAAGCGGGCCACCGGAAATGCAAATGGTAGAGACGAAAGGCCAGCCAGCAGCTACCCAATGCGGCCAGCAGATTGAAACTGCCCAGCAGCATATTGACCCAAACGTAGTCTTCGACGGCGCGTACGCGCCAAAAGATTACGGCCAAAAACAACACCCGGGCCGCCGAGGTCAGCAAGGCCAGCGGCCGCACGTTCTCGACACCCTGGTAGAACCAAATCGGGGAGAAGGCTTGTCCGAGTACCAGCGGAAACGAACTCAGAAACAGCAAGGCCTCGGTACGGAACCGGGGAACCGCCAGCACGATGGCGGCATAAACGCCTCCGGCCAATACCGACAGGAGCATCTTGGTAGTGAAAATGCGACTGCACAAATCCGACAAGAAGGCCGGGTTCTGACGCTGCAAAGCCACCTCTCTGGTGGCTGTCAGGTTGTAGCCGTATTCTGTCAACACATTGAAGGAAAGCAGTAGCGATTGCGTCAGAAAGATCAGCCCCACTTTCTCGATGCCGAGCACGCGCGTCAGGTACGGCACCATCAGGAGGGGAAGCAGCAGGTTGGTCACCTGGAGGATGGCCAGGTAGAAAAAATTGCGTCCCATGGCCCGCGCGTCGTGTTGGCCAAGACGTCGCAGTTGGCGGTGGAACCCTTCGGGAAAGCGCATGCACTGAATGCTTTGTAGCGTAAGTTTTTACCTTTACGGCTCCGTAAAGATATGTGCTTACGCAGCAATGCCGTCCACTACCCAGAAATACTCCTGCCGCATTTGCCACCATTCGACGACGCAATCGCCCCTCGTGGGACGCGAAATGATGTTCGGCACCAAAGCCGCGTTCGACTACTTTACCTGCGCTAACTGCGGATGCGTACAGATCGCGACGTTTCCCAGCGACATGACCCCATATTATCAGGGTGATTACTACAGCTTTGGACAAGAGCAGTCCATCGCGGAGAAGTACGCCAGCCCCCTTCGGGCGATTCCGGCGCGGATGCGTTCGCGATATGCCATTTTTGACCAACCGCTTTTGGGCAAACTGATCTACAAGCGCAGTCCGCGCCCCGATCTGCGAAGTTTGCACTACCTGAGGCCCACGCCGCGCACGACCTTCCTGGACGTAGGCTGCGGGAACGGGTCACTGCTTTTTCATATGGCCGAAATTGGCTTCACGCAACTGACAGGCATTGACCCTTTTCTTGAAAAAGATATCGCGTACGAAAACGGCGTGCGCGTGCTTGCCCGTCCTTTATCGGCCATCGAGGGGCAGTGGGAGGTGGTGATGATGCACCACGTCTTCGAGCACGTACCCGATCCGCAGGAAACGCTGGCGTTGGTCCGGGATCGGCTGGCGGCAGACGGTCGTTGCCTGATCCGAATTCCGCTGGCGGGCAGCTACGCCTGGCAGCAGTATGGTACCGATTGGGTACAGATGGATGCGCCCCGTCATTTCCATTTGTTCACCGAAAAGTCTTTCCGCTTGCTGGCCGAATCGGCGGGCTTTGCCGTAGTGCACGTGGCCTACGATTCGTCGGCTTTTCAATTTTGGGGAAGCGAGCAGTATCGCCGTGATGTCCCGCTCTTTGCTGAGCATTCGTACAATGTAAATCTGGCCAAATCTGGATTCAGCCGCCGACAAATAGTCAAGTTTGAAAAGATGGCTAGGAAATTAAATCAACAACATAGCGGCGATCAGGCGGCCTTTTATCTAGCGAAACGCTAGTTTACCGCATCATTCGTCATTCGGGGCTTTTTAGGCAATTCGCTATGAATATTTTTCATTTTCAATACCCACTGGGCCGGGCCTTCCGAGCGCAACCGTCTTTAGGGCCGCCCCCGCGAGAAATGATACAGGGACGCCATAGACCTAAACTGAAACAGTGGTGGTACGCGCGTAGCTACTTGGCTGTCAATGTGGAGTTTGTAGCCTGCCAACTGCCGTGATGCCCGCCCTCACCCTCGATGCCCGCATGTGGCGCGCCTCGGGCATCGGGACGTACCTCCAGAACCTGGTGCCCCGGCTGGCCCCGCACTTTGCCCTGCGCCTCATTGTCCATCCCGACGAGGTGCCCCACCTGGACGGCTACGACTGCCAGCCCGAAGCGGCGCCCATTTATTCGGTGCGCGAGCAGTGGGCCATCCGGCGCCACGTGCACCGGGGCGACATCTTTTGGTCGCCGCACTACAATGCGCCCCTGGCTCCCGTGGCCGCCCGCCGCCGGGTGGTCACCATCCACGACGTGTTTCACCTGGCCTTCGCCCCCACGCTGACGTTGCCTCAGCAGGTCTATGCCCGTACGGTGCTGCCCCGGGCCGCCCGCCGGGCCGACGTGGTGCTGACCGTATCGGAGTTTTCGCGCGGCGAAATTCACCGCTACACGGGCGTGCCGCTCGACCGCATCCGGGTGATTCCCAACGGGGTAGATCACGCCCTCTTCCGGCCCGCCACGGCCGAGGCGCAGCGGGCCGTCCGCGCGCGCTACCGCCTGCCGGGGCGCTACTTGGTGTACGTGGGCAACCTCAAGCCCCACAAAAACCTGATGACGCTGCTGCGGGCCTTTCGGCAACTGATCGCCGACCCGGCCTTCGACGACCTGCAACTGACCATCGTGGGGCAGCAGGGGGGGTTCATCACGGGCGATGCGGCCGTCACGCAGGCCCTGCAAGCCCCCGACCTGCACGGCCGGACGGTGCTGACGGGCTTTGTG
>DAIMZG010000200.1:0-3571 GCA_036734065.1 Catalimonadaceae bacterium | reverse complement strand
CTCACAAAATCGCCGCAGCAATCGTCTTGCCCTACGCTGTAGAGAAAGTCGAGCAACACGCTGTCGCGGTCGCTGAGGCGGATATAATAAAAATACGTGTCGGGCGAAAGGTGGAGGGCCACGAAAGGCTCCTCAAAATCGGTCACTACCTGAAAATCGGCCGGTTGTCCCAGGCGATCTACCACGCGGATGGCCGCCGCCGGATAGGGGGCTTGGGCGTCGAAGAGCAAGTCGCGGCCGTCGGTGCTTTCGAGGCGGAAGTTGAACGCGTAGCGGGTTTGGCACTTATCGAGGCGGCAACGGTCGCAGGCCGAACCAAGCAGCAACACGGCAAAAAAAATGAGGTAACGCATGGAAGGGGTCGGGTTATCTTCCCGAAAGATAGGCCGCCGCGCCTCTGCCGGGCAGCGTAAGGGAAGGCCAAACGTTACATCCCCCAGAAGGCGGCTTCAATGGGCCGGACTGGTCGTGGCCAGGCGCATTTTGTAGTGGGCAATGCCGCATTCGTCGAAGCGGTCGCCCTCGGGACAAAAGCCAAACTGTTCGTAGAGGGGCATGGCCGTTACCTGCGCGTGCAGGTAGCGCGGGCGCCCAGCTTGGTCGGGGTGGCGGTCTATGTCGTGCAGCATGGTGCGCACCAGGGCTGCCCCCACCCCCTGACGGCGGTAGTAGGCGTCCACGGCGAAGCGTTCGAGCTTGATGCCCGCGTCGGTAAAGCGCCAGCGGGCCGTGCCGCAGGGGCGGTTTTGGTCGTCCACGGCCAGGTAATGAAACGAGCTGCCCTCGTATTGGTCGTATTCTTCGTGGGCGGGCACGCCCTGTTCTTCTACAAATACTTGGCGACGCAGGTGCATGGCGGCTTCCAGGTCGGGCTGGTTGTCAATTTGGCGGACGAAGTATTGCATAGCAAGGGCTGGGACTTGAGTGAACAAAGGCCGACTTATTCTGCCTCGGCAGGCGGAGTTACCTCGGTGGGCACAGACACGGGGTAACGCTGTAGCTGCAACTGTAGATTGTCTCGCTGGGCCGTGTGGGCCTGTTCGGGATAGATGATCACGAAGCTGTGATCGGCAAAGTGTCGCGATAGCTTGCGGGGGATGCGGTCGAGGTATTTGTTGTGCGACAGGGCACCCCGGCGCGCGCTGACCACAATGAGCAAGTCGTCGGGGCGTACGCGCTGGTGCAGTTGCTCGAAATTGTTCCACTGGCTGAACGATTCGTACTGCGCACTGATGGAAGACCCGCTCTGCTCGAGTTGCTGACGCAAGGCCCGCAAGGTAGCTTTCTGACCCAGAAAAAGGGCCTTGGCGCCGATCTGCCCGATCAGGATGCGCACGTCCTGCACCCAGGCAATGAATCCTTTCTCTAGACCCGCATTGGGGGGGATGACGATGCAGACCTGCTCGATGGTGTTGAGCGGATGCAGCAAGCGGGTAACCATGACCATTTGCTGTGTGCCCTCCAACAAGTTGTCGAGCACCGTGCCGAAGATGCGCTGCTGCGCCGTGACGGTGCCGTTCCAGCCGATAATCACCTGCGTGATCATCAGTTCGCGCACGGCCCGGATGATGCCCCCGGCCACGTTGAGGTCAATGCGGGAAATAATCTGCACCTGGTGGCCCGTGGCGGCCGCGTGCCGGATGGCCCCTTCCAACATGCGTCGGTCCGACACGAGGCGGTCTTCGGCATCTTCGGCGTCGCGCACTACCGAAAGGGGATAGATGGGCTCGGGCGAGGCCGGATCTTTAACCATGATGGCCAGGTCCACAAGTTGCTCGATGGTGGCCGGGTTGGAAATGGGCACCAAAATGCGCTCGGGCCGCTCGTGGGCTTCGGGCTTGCGGCGGCTCTCGACGACGGCGAGCTTTTTGCCGCTGCCCTCCACCACAAACGAACTGATCAGGGCCGTCACCAGGATCATCAGGATAGAGCCATTGAGGACATTCTCGTCGAGCAGGCCCATCCGGTAGCCCAGCAACACAGCCGCCAGCGTGGCGGCAGCCCGCGACACGCTCAGGCCGAAAATCAGGTTGCGCTCGGCCTTCGAATAGCGAAAAGCCTTCTGCGTGGCCCAGGCCGCCAGGGCTTTGGTGCCCACGGCCATCACGATCATAAACCCGGCCACCAGCCAGGCCTCCAGCCCGCCCAGCAGCACCCGCAGGTCAATGAGCATGCCGACCGAAATCAGGAAGAAGGGAATGAAAATGGCGTCGCCCACAAATTCGATGCGGTTCATCAGGGCCGAGTTGTTGGGGATGAGGCGGTTGAGGGCGAGCCCCGCCAAGAAGGCGCCAATGATAGGCTCGATGCCGGCCACCTCGGCCAGAAAGCCCGAAAGAAACACAATCGCCAGTACAAAGATGTATTGCGATACGCCCTCGCTGGCCACATTGCGGAAAAACCAGCGGCTGATGCGGGGCAGTACCAAAAAAATGACCAGCAGCAGTAGCCCCAGCGAGATGACCAGCCGAATCCAGAAGGCCGCGTTCAGATCGCCCGCCGTAGAGCCTACCACCACGGCCAGCACCAGCAGGGCCAGCGTGTCGGCGATCACCGTGCCGCCCACCGTGATGGTGACGGCCTCGTTGCGCGTGATGCCCAGCCGACTGGCAATCGGGTACGAAAGCAGCGTATGGGCGGCAATGAGGCTGCCAAACAGGGCCGCCACGGCCCAGCCGTAGCCGAGCAGATAATGGCTGCCGAGGGTGCCCAGCACCTGCGGGATCATAAAGGTGGTCAGCCCGAAGGCAATGCTTTTGTTTTTTTTGCGGATAAAATCGTTGATGTCAATCTCGATGCCGGCAATGAACATGATGTAGAGCAAGCCCACCGTGCCGAACAGCTCGATGCTGGCGTCGCGAGCCAGCAGGCCCAATCCATAGGGCCCCACAATCAGCCCCGCCAACAACAACCCGATGATGCCGGGCGTGCGCAGCGCTGCCGATACCAAGGGCGCGAGCAAAATGATAAACAGCACCAAGGCAAACACCAGCACGGGTTCGCGAAAGGGAAGGCTGAATTCCATCAGTAGCATAGGCAAAGCAAAAAGGCAAGGTTACGCAAAAGCCGCTCGAAAGACGATTACACCCCTCAATTATACACAATAAATGCGTTGGTTGGCCTCGCTGAGGTGTTGGCTTGTCCGCCAGGACTTCGGGCTAGGTGCAGAAAACGAACATCGGGAGGCAGATGCCTGGCCAGCTACTGGTTTTCTGGGATTGATAAAAAGGGTTAATGCGTGCCAAATTTATACCCCTGTGCACTTTGGCCCCCCGTGACTGCGCATACGTAATTTTTTCTGATACCTGCTGCCAATGCCCGATAGCCCAACTTCACGCATCGCCCACGAAGGCGCTCCCTCGCTTACCCACGACCTGCGCGGCGCCTTGGGGCAAATTGTGGGCCTGGTGGCCCTGCTCGAGATGGACGGGCCTCCGCTTTCGGTACAGCGCAAAGAATATTTGCGCATGATTCGCCTGGCCAGCGAGCAGGCACTGGACAAAATCGCCGCCCTGCGCCCGCCCGACGCCGCATCCTGATTGGCCTTTCGGGCCGATTCGCCTATTTTTGC
>DAIMZG010000199.1:0-3575 GCA_036734065.1 Catalimonadaceae bacterium | reverse complement strand
ACGATGATCCTTCGGGTAGCGGGTAATCAGGTAGATGTGAAAGCGCACGGTGGCACGACCAAAAACCTGGCCGATTGCAACGGTACGCCCTGCACGCCGGAAGTGACGGGCTTTACACTGGTCAATGCCGATAGCGACGGCGACATCGGCCCCCTGACCGACGGCGGCGTAATTGACCTGGATGGCCTGCCCACCCAAAGCCTCAACATCCGCGCTGAGTTCACCTGCGACCGCACCGAGAGCGTACAGTTTACGCTGACCCTGGGCGGCCAGCCCGTGACGTTGAATACCCTGGGTCTTCCGGTCAGCCAGAACCTGAGCAACCCGCAGGATGCCAACGTCTGGACGGAGCAGTTTGCGCCCTACGCGCTCTTCCAAGATAACGGTGGCAACTACTTGGGACGACAACTGGCGCCGGGCAGCTACACGCTGACGGCCACGGCCTACGACGAAGACAGCGCCCGGGGCACGGCGGGTCTGGCCAAGGTGATCAACTTCACGGTGGTGAGCGGCAGCGGCAGCGGGGGTGCGGCGGTGGCCCACGTGGAAGTCTATCCCGTACCGACGATGGGCCAACTGTTCGTGCAAGTGGCCGATGCGGCCGGGGCGCAGCTCCGTCTGGTGGATATGGTAGGCCGCACGCACGCCGTACCGACGACGGTGCGCGGGGGCGAGTTGCAACTGGACCTGCGGCAGTTGCCGGCCGGGCGGTACGTGCTGCAAGTGCAGACGGCCGATGGCATGGCCACGCGTCCCGTCATCAAGCAGTAAGGGGTCAGTACCCACGTACGAAAGGCGCTCCGGACACGGAGCGCTTTTTTTGCGTATACAAAAGCTACGCAGCGCTTACTGCCTGCGCCACAAAAACCCTCCAAGGGTGCTGTGGATACCGTGTACGAACCCTTGGAGGAGGTTTTGCGCTATTTTGCGTAACTCTTGGTATAATCGGGTCGGCGTCCAACGGGGCGCCGCTGATCTTCATCCCTAAAAGCTGATCCGTTGACCGACACCCAACGCCAGATGGTGTACCGCTTCCTAATCGCGGCGGCCATCTATTTCATTTTCGGAAATTATACCGCGCGGGCTGCACCGACCCAATTGTTCTTGGAAAGCCTCGTCTTCGCCACGGGCTACGTGGCGTTCACTTTCTTGCTGAGGGCTATATTTCGCCGCCGCCGTGACTGAGGTGCGCACCCGCTTGCCCTACGCGCTGGCCCTGGCGCGCTTCCGACAATGGGCCGACTGTCCCGACGTAGACTTCGATGACCGCCGCAACTTGCTACGCGGGCCGGGTTTTGCACTGCGCTTGCCGTTGCCCTGTCCGCGCCGGGCCGAGGGCGAACCGCTGCCCGCCTACGCAGCCCGGTTGCCCGCCGAGGTGCCCCCGCATTTGGTGGTGCTCATGCAGGCCGGACAGGCGGCGCTGGGTTTCGGAGAGGGCGAAGACCTGATTCACCACAAGGTGATCCGCAAGTACATGGTGCGCAAAAAGCGCGGCAAGGCCCAGCTTACGCACCTAAAAACCAAGGGCAAATCGCGGGCAGGTTCGCGCATTCGGCTGGCGCAGACCGAACAGTTCTTTGCCGAGATTAACCAAAAATTGCACGATTGGGGCGAGGCCGAGACCGCTGAACGGATTCTCTTCAGTTGTCCGGTGCGCATGTGGCCGCTGCTGTTCGGCAGTCGTGTGCCAGCGGCCTTCGACCAGCGCGACGAGCGCCTCATCAAGGTGCCTCTCGACGTGCGCGTGCCCGACCTGGCCGAACTGGAACGGGTGCGGCGCTACGCCCTGGCGGGGCACTGGACGGAGTTCCTTTCTACGACGTAACCAAAACCGATCCTGCGTGGGCAGAGTTAGTGCATCAGTTCTAATCCCAATACCATGTCTAGATTTACTCTCCCGGCGATTGTACTGCTAATGCTGTTGCACACAGCGGCCCGTGCCCAGTACACGCTCGAACCGGCTTTTCCTAACTTGACGTTCGTGCGCCCCGTGGAGGTGGTGACGGCGGGCGATGGTACCAACCGCTTTTTTGTCGTCTTGCAAGACGGCACTATCGAGGTGCTGCCCATCGAGCCGGACGCCACGCCGACGGTTTTTCTGGATATACAAAGCAGATTAGTATCGGGCGGAGAGCGTGGTTTACTGGGACTGGCCTTTCACCCTCAATACTCCGAAAACGGATATTTCTTCGTCAACTATACCCGCCAGCAGAGTGGACAACTGCAAACGGTGATTGCTCGCTATCGGGTATCGAACAACAACCCCGACCAGGCCGATCCGGCCAGCGAGCAAATTTTGCTAACGGTCAATCAGCCCTTCGGCAACCACAATGCGGGCAAACTGGCCTTCGGACCGGACGGCTACCTCTACGCTTCGCTGGGTGAT
The DNA here is from genome assembly GCA_036734065.1 of Catalimonadaceae bacterium. GTDB lineage: Bacteria > Bacteroidota > Bacteroidia > Cytophagales > Flexibacteraceae > DAIMZG01. The sequence goes on along the minus strand of DAIMZG010000199.1, from coordinate 1,186 downwards.
GGCGGCAGCGCGGGCGACCCGCAAAACCACGGACAGAATACCAATACGCTGCTGGGCAACCTCTTGCGCCTCGACGTGGACAGCGCGACGGCAGCCCAACCCTACCGCGTGCCGGCCGACAATCCATTTGTGAATACTCCCGGCTTTCGGCCCGAGATTTATGCCTATGGCCTGCGCAACGTCTGGAAGTTTAGCTTTGATCCGGTCACCGACCAGCTTTGGGCGGCCGACGTGGGGCAGAATGCAGTGGAGGAAATCAACGTTGTGACGGCCGGGGGTAACTACGGCTGGAACAACCTCGAAGGCGATGAGTGCTTTCCGCCCGGCAGCAGTTGCGACCCGGTGGGCACGGTGCTGCCCGTCTGGACGTACCGCCACACGCAGGGCGATCGGTCCGTTACGGGCGGCTACGTCTACCGGGGCAGCCAGCTACCTCAACTGGCGGGCCATTACATCTACGGCGACTACGTGAGCGGGCGCATCTGGGCCCTGGACCTGACGCCTACCGACACCACCAATACGTTCCTGCTCAATGCGGGGGGCTTTTTGCCCAGCTTTGCCGTGGATACGGCCGGAGAGATGTACGCCGTGCGGCTGACGGGCAACACGGGGAGGCTCTTGCGCCTAACGGGCCCAGTAACGGGCTTGCGGGGGCAAACTACCCAACTGTCGGCCTGGCTCTACCCGAATCCGGCCCGGAGCCGGGTCGAGATCGCCTGTGAGGTGCCCGCAGCCACCACGTTGCACGTACGCGGCTACGACCTGCGCGGGCGGCAAGTGGGTACCCAAGCGGTGCACACCCTCAGCAGCGGTGCGCACACCGTACCGCTCGACGTCAGCACCTGGGCCCCGGGGGTGTACGTGATCGAACTGCAGACCGCCGGGGCGGCGTGTCGCCTGCGGCTGGTCGTACACTGACGTATCCGGCGGGCCGCTTGTCCGTAAAGCAACCCAAATAACCCACACATGACGAACGAAAAACTTACGCAAGGGGCCAACCTGGCCAACGGACTCACGCTAATGGCCACGGGCACCTGGGGCTACCTCAGTTCCGAAAATCCTTCCAAAACGGCGTTGATCCCCGTGGGTGTTGGAGGTGTACTGCTCGGCTTGCAACCACTTTTGCAGCGCCGGCCCGCCCTGATTGCGGCCGTGGGCCTGTCGGTAGCCGTGGGAGGGGCCCTGA
>DAIMZG010000198.1:0-3585 GCA_036734065.1 Catalimonadaceae bacterium | reverse complement strand
CCCTCGAAATTTTGCTGGTCAGCCCCGACCAACTGGGCGGCGAACTGGCCATTGCCACGGCCGCGCCGGGCCACTTGCGGTTGACAGGGGCCGACGACCGCACCCTGCTGCAACACGCCCGGCAGCGCGCCTACGCCGACGAGGCGGCCGTCTATGCCGCCGCCGGGTGGCACCTGCCACCGCCCGAAATCCGCGAAGGCCTCGCCGAGATGGCCTGGCTCACGGCCGAGGCCCCGCCCCGCCTGGTCGAGCTGGACGACCTGAAGGGCATCTTGCACGTGCACTCTACCTACAGCGACGGGCAGCATACGCTGGCCGAAATGGCCACCGACTGCCGGGATCGCGGCTTCCAGTACCTGGGCATCACCGACCATTCGCAAGCAGCCTTCTACGCCAACGGCCTGCCGCCCGAGCGCGTACGGGCGCAACACGCCGAAATTGACCAGCTCAATGCCCAACTAGCCCCCTTCCGCATCTTCAAGGGCATTGAGGCCGACATCCTAGGAGATGGCCGCCTCGACTACGACGAAGACACCCTGGCCAGCTTCGACTTCGTGGTGGCCTCCGTGCACACCCCCCTCGAGATGAGCGAGGCCAAGGCTACCGAGCGCCTGCTGCGGGCCATCGCCCACCCGCGCACGACCATATTGGGTCACCCGACGGGCCGCTTGCTGCTGCGCCGGGCGGGCTATCCCCTCGACCACCGGGCCGTGATTGATGCCTGCGCGGCGCACGGCGTCATCATCGAGATCAATGCCAATCCCTATCGGCTCGACCTGGACTGGCGGTGGCTGCCCTACGCCCTCGAAAAAGGGGTGCTCATCAGCCTTAACCCCGACGCCCACGCCAAGCAAGGCTACGACGACCTCCGCTACGGCGTGGCGATGGGCCGCAAAGGGGGCCTACCTCCCGACCGGACGTTCAATGCGTGGTCGGCCGAGGAAGTGGCCCAACATTTTGCGGCGCGGGCAGCGCGTTGATCCTTAAGGTGCGGATGTGGAAATGCGATTTCTGTAGAGACGTAATACATTACGTCTCCCCATGCGGATGTAAAAAATGTTCGGATGTGTGGATGTGGAAATATGCCAATACGATTCCCGTAGCGACGCGCCACCGTACGTCTCCCCCGGTGTACTACTCTCCCTCCATAGCCACCACCGCCGCCCGAAATTGGTCGCCGCGGTCTTCGTAATTGCGGAAGCGGTCGAAGCTGGCGCAGGCCGGCGAAAGCAATACCGTATCGCCCGGCGCAGCTAGGCGAGCGGCCATAGCGACCGCATTGGCCATCGTATCGGTCTCCGCCCAGGTCAGGGGCAAATCTCCGAAAGCCGCTTGCAGCGGCGCATTGTCCCGGCCGATGGCCACCAGCGCCTTTACTTTCTCACGCACGAGCGGCGCCAGTTGGGCGTAGTCGTTGCCCTTGTCGGTACCTCCTGCCAGCCACACCACCGGGCCCGACATGCTTTGCAGGGCGTAGAGGACGGCGTCCACATTGGTGGCCTTCGAGTCGTTGATATAACTGACCCCAGCCACCTGGCCCACCGCTTCGAGGCGGTGCGGCGCATTGCGGAACGTCGGCAATGCCGCCCGCACGCGCGCCATATCGGCCCCCAGCAAGGCAGTCACCAGCAAAGCCACCCCAGTGTTGATCACGTTGTGCGGCCCTTGGAGGGGCAGCGCGTCGAGGGCCACGGCGAAATTGTGCGGCGGCCAGTGCACGTGTAACTGCGTATCGCTGGCCCAGGCCCCCGATTCATCGGGGCGCGGAGTGAGTGACACGGTCAGTGGCTGGGCCGCTAGCCGACGGCGCAGCCGTTCGTTCCGCACCACGGGGTCTTCGTCGTAGCTGATAAAATAGTCGCTGGCCGTCTGGTTGCGGGCAATGCGAAACTTCGAATCCACGTATTTTTCAAACTGGTAGTCGTAGCGGTCAAGGTGATCGGGCGTAATGTTGAGCAGTACAGCTACGTGCGCCCGAAAGTCGTACATGCCGTCGAGTTGAAAGCTGCTCACCTCCAGCACGTACCAGTCGTGAGCATCTTCGATCACCTGCCGGGCCAGGCTGGCGCCCACGTTGCCCGCCAGCCCCACGTTCAGTCCGGCGGCCTGCAACAGGTGGTGCGTCAGCAGCGTGGTGGTGGTCTTGCCGTTGCTGCCCGTAATGGCCACGAAGCGGGCTTTTGTATGGCGAAAACCCCATTCCAATTCGGAGATGACCGGGGTCTGTTGCGCGTGCAAGGCACGCACCAGCGGCGTCTGATCGGGAATACCCGGACTTTTGACCACCAAATCGGCCGCCAGCACGCGCGCTTCGGTGTGGCCATTGGCTTCGTAGGCGATGCCGTGGGCCTCTAGTTCGGCGCGGTATTTTTCGGCAATGGCGCCCTTGTCGGACACGAATACCTCCCAGCCTTTGGCCTGCCCCAGCCGGGCGGCCCCCGTACCGCTTTCGCCTGCGCCCAATACGACAAGTTTCTGCTTAGACTTACTGCTCATGGTTGACGTAGTGTAAAAAATTTGGTCTAGCATAGAAAAATATTGCGTGTTCGGCAAATATGCCCCCGACAGCGCGCCGCATCCGCAGTTGGAGGAGTTGCTTGTCAGCGGTAATATTGTGGCCCCGGTGATGGCGGCTATTTGTCCATTCCGCTTTACAGTAGCTGTCGGCAAAAGTACGTACTTGCCGCCCATTCATTTTGTGCTCATGAAAAGAACCAAGATCAGCCTCTTACTCCAAAACCCCCCGCTCGACCAGCCCCTGCGCGTGGGCGGTTGGGTACGCACCAAACGCGAGAGCAAAAACGTCGTCTTCGTAGCCCTCAACGATGGCTCTACGCTGCACAACCTGCAATTAGTAGCCGACCCCGCGCACCTGCCCGAAGAAACGCTCCGGCTGGTCAGTACCGGGGCCTGCCTGACAGCCGAAGGCAAGCTGGTGGCTTCGCAGGGCAAAGGGCAGTCGGTCGAGTTGCTGGTGGAGTCGCTGACCGTACACGGCCCGGCCGATCCGGAAAAATATCCTCTCCAACCCAAGAAGCACTCCCTGGAATTTCTGCGCGAAATCGCGCATTTACGTCCACGCACCCAGACGTTCGGGGCCATCTTGCGCATCCGGCACGCCCTGAGCTACGCCGTACACACCTTTTTTCACGAGCGCGGCTTTTTTCACGTGCACACGCCCATCATCACGGCCACCGATGCCGAAGGCGCCGGCGAAACGTTCCGGGTTTCGGTGCTGGATCCCCTCAAGCCTCCGCTCGATGCGCAGGGCGGCGTGGACCACAGCCAAGACTTTTTCGGGCGCGAGGCCAAGCTGACCGTGTCGGGACAACTGGAGGCCGAGCTGGTCGCCATGGGCCTGGCCGAGGTTTACACCTTTGGCCCCACCTTCCGGGCCGAAAACTCCAACACTTCGCGCCACCTGGCCGAGTTCTGGATGATCGAGCCGGAAATGGCCTTCTACGACCTAGAAGACAACATGAACCTGGCCGAGGAATTTTTGCGCTACCTGGTTGGCTATGCCCTGCAGCACTGCGCCGACGACCTGGCCTTCCTCGACCAACGGGCGGCCGAAGAGGACAAGGC
>DAIMZG010000197.1:0-3679 GCA_036734065.1 Catalimonadaceae bacterium | reverse complement strand
CCGGGACCGCAGCGTGCCCCGCACCGATACGTCCACGTTCTGGAACGTGTCGCCGCTGCCGAAGAAGTACACGTATTTGTAGTGAAGTTGGGCCGTAAGCTGCTGGTCGCGCAGGTTGGTCTTGAGCACGGCCTCCTGACTGAGAAAATTGAAGACGTTGATCCTTTCGGAAAGGTCATTTTTGAAGGTGAAGTAAGAGTACTTCGACAGGTAATCCACGTCGAAGCGCTTGCCGAAGAAGGTCTCGGCCTTGAGGCCCAGCAGGTGCCGCCGCGAGCGGTTGACGTTGATGCCCTCCGGGCCACGAAACGCAAATTGGTTGTTGACCATCTCGGGTTCGAGGGTGAAGCGAGCGGGCAACTTGCCGAAGCGCTTCTTGAGGCTGATCGCGTAGAGCGTATAGGCACTGCGCAACTGGTCGGCTTGCTGCAAGATCAGCCTGGGGGCGAATGCCTGGTTGTTGAGGTTGTCGGAAGTGCTGTGCATCACGGCTGCGTCTACTTCCAGTTTGATGGCCTGCGCTTGGCGGTGGATGCCGCCCGTGTACGTACGATTGAAGAAGGGCAGCAGGCCCGTACTTGGCTGAAAGACCGTCTGAAAATTGAGCAGTTGCCAGCCCCCGATGATGCGCTCGAAGGGAAAGCGCCCCAGGCGGTGGTCGGTGGCAAAGGTGAAACCAAACAGCCCGAAGTCGTAGCCGCCCTTTGCGTCGAACTCGAAAAAAGGCCGGGTGCGAGCGCCCTCCTCGAAAGGAAAGCGCACCTGGCTCCAGGCCGTGCGCGCATCAAGGCTCAGGTTGCCGACCACAAGCTGGTAATCATACAGCAAAGCGTGTTGCGCATAGTCCACGGCCGTGCGCGGATTGGGGAAGACTGACGTGGCGTCGGTGCTTTCTTCCGAAAGCTTTTCGTTCTCGAAGGCCTGATAAGACAGCCGATACCCCAAGGCGTGGTTGCCGACTTTGCTCCGGTAGCCGAGCTTGGCCTCTTGCCAGAGGCTTTGCTCCAGGTTGCGGTTGGTCTGTTGCAGGGCAAAAAACGCTTCGCGGGGCGGCATACCCAGAAAATCGGCTACCTGCGGGTTGGTGGTGGCCAGGCGGTTGTCGAAGGCAAACTGCTCGCGCTTGAGCGACGTGCCGAGCGTCAGGCCCCACGACTCGCCCAGGCGCAGCTCGACGACGTTGTTGAAAAACAGGTTGTGGGCGCGGTGCTGGCCCGCGAAGCGATTTTGCTGCGCCCCCCGGCTCTGGTTGCCGATCAGGTTGTCGAAGGCCGTGTAGTTGAGGTCCGACCGCCACTTGAGCCGCTCGCGGGTGTGTTTGAGTTGCACCTTATTTTTGGTGTCGTACGACCGGTGCGTATTGGCTAGGTCGAAGGCGCTGAAGAGTTGCTGGTCGAAGAACTGCTGCGTAAGCTGGCGGTTGCGCAGAAAGTGGTAGTGGCTGAAAGAACCAATGTACACGTCGGTGCGCGCACGGAGGGGCACGTTGACCGACACGCCCACCAGGGCGTTGTCCTGTTGCACAAAATCGCGGAAGCCAAACAGTTCGTCGTGGTAGGCCTCCCGCTCTTTGACGGACTCGAAGTCGGCGGGCAGCGAAAATATCCGGTTAAAGGCCTCTTCGCCGATGTGGCGGATGTATTCGAGCTTGATGCGCTGTCGGCCGAAGTTGTCCACCTCGCCGAATACCTGCGCGTTCACCCGGTCGTTGAGCGAGAAAAGGTTGCCGTAGGCACCCACCTTGGCCCCCTCGTGGTAGCCTGCTGCCAGTTGTTGCGTGCCGAACAGGGACTTGTTGAGGTCGGGTTTGAGCTTGATGTCGAGCACCACAAACTTCTCGTCGCTGAGCAGGCTTTCGCGGATTTTTTTGTTTTTCTCGTCGAAGCGCACCTCCACCTGATCTACGTCCTGGGGCGAGAGCGTTTTGGTGAGCAGGGCTGCCCCTACGTCCGATACCTCCTTGCCGTCCACGAGCACCTTGCGAATCACCTTGCCGTTGACTTCCAGGTCGCCGTTGGGCAGCACCTTGAAGCCCGCCAGTTTGGCCAGTACCTGTTCGAGGGTTTGGTCGTAGGCGTCGGTGAACGAGGCAATGTCGTAGATGATCGTGTCCTGCTTGATGATGACTGGCGGGCGCTGTTGTACCACCACCTCGTCGAGGCGGGTGGCGTCGGTGGGGCGCAGGACGGCGTCGAGGGTCAGCGTATCGGGCGGGGTAGCCGTCACCAGAATCTGCTGCGTGTATTTGTCGTAGCCCAGGCGGGTGACTTCGAGGCGGTACAGCCCTTCGGCGAGGCGGGCCGTGAGGGCGTAGAAGCCGCTTGGGTCGGTGGCGCGGTAAGCCAGCAGGGCGTCGGTGCGCTGCGCGTAGAGCACCACAAAGGCCTCTTCGATGGGCTGGTCTACTGAGTCGCGCACGTGCCCGGTCAGCAGGGTTTGGGCGTGGCCCGTCTGTCCGGTCAGGGCAGCCCACACCAGCAGAAAAATAATCCGGCCACGCATGCGCTTCTATTTCCCTTTGCCGACTTTTTTGAGGCGCTGCTCCAGGTTACTGTCGTAAGGACGGAGCAACGCTTCGGACGACACACGCATCCCCTCGGTAATATTGCGGAGGGGTTCCTCTACATCGTATTCAATCTTTTTGAAGATGTAGGACTCCGTGCCCCGCTCGTACTGAATCTCCAGGATCAGCCCCGGCAGCCCGGCGTAGCGCCCCGGCCCGGCCGCAATGGGAATATCCGTCGTGAACCAGGCGTACACTTTGCCGTCGTAGAGCGAATGTGATTTGGGCAATTCGTACGAATCGGTAATAGCCTTACGGGCACGGTAGCCCGCGATGGTTTTGGTTTCGTCGGTAATCTTCCACTCAAAATCTTGGGGCCAGTCGGACACCAACTGGTGTCCCTCAAAATACCTTTGCTCAGTAAAGTGCCGACGCTGGAGGTGATAATGATTGACATAGCGCACCTCGCCGGCTTTAAAGGTTATGTTTCCTTCCTCTACTTTTTGCGCTTTCTGGTGATAGTCTGTTTGTGCAATGCCCTCCCGCACGAGAACCGCAAAGGGCGTCCGGACGCGCTCTTTCATGATGCGGTGTTCGTAGGTGATGCGGGCCGTACGGCCGGTCTGGCCGCAGGCCGGATAGCTGGCCAGCCCAGTGGCCAGGAGCAGGAGGAGAGCAGCGAGCCTAGTCATCGCAACACGAGGAAAGATTACCTTTCGAAGAGTTGAATTTGTCATGGTTAGAACAAATGAGTGCTTGCCATTACCCTGCTTACTTCTCCGCGGCGAGTAGCTGGGGGCTGGACAGTGCGCTTGCAAAGTCAAAAAAAAATACCGTGCAAGGGTACTAAAAAAATTATTTTGATCAGTTGAATGTCGTTCAATTTTATTTTAATTCTGGTATGCAAAGTACTTACACAAAAATATCTTTCGGGGGCTAAAACAAAATAAGCTTCTTTTTTGGGTATGAGTAAACTCCGGTGGCAATAAAAAATTCTTTGTTTAAAAAATTATCACTCGAAAACATTGGAAAGCCTTTTTTGTCCTTGTTGGGTATGGCCAGAAAGGGTGCCCACGCCACCCGGCTTGGGCCATCTGCGCTATCACGCGCGTAGCATTGGCCTATCAGCGCAATACCTCCAGGTAGTCGGCGATCATGGCGCGTTTGTCCCAGAGC
>DAIMZG010000196.1:0-3679 GCA_036734065.1 Catalimonadaceae bacterium | reverse complement strand
TGGCCAGCTTTTGCCGGTTGTGAAAGCCCGTCCGGCACTCGGCCGAGCAAAAACGCTGGTCGGCCCGCCCGCGCAGGGCCACGCCGCATTCGGCACACAGCCGAGGTTCTTGCGTTGCCATAAACTGTGCTGGTATGTTGTTTTGAGCGATTATCCGTGTAATACACGTGTATTACACGTTTACAAACGCTTATACTCGTGTAAAAAACGCATAAACGCAAGGGCGGCCTTTTCCTTTGTGACATCATTCGTTTCACCCCCAAAAAATCTTCCCATGAAGAACAGCATCCAACTCCTGGGCCACCTCGGCCAAGACCCCACCGCCCGCCAGTTCGACAGCGGCCGCCAACTGACCACCTTTTCGCTGGCCACCTCCGAGCGCTACCGCAACGCCCAGGGCGAAACCGTCACCGACACGCAGTGGCACACCGTGGTGGCCTGGGGCAAGCTGGCCCAGATCGCCAGCGAGCACCTCCGGAAAGGCCAGCAAGTGCTGGTGCGCGGCAAGTTGCAGTACCGCGCCTTCGAAGACCGGCAGGGACAAAAGCAGCAGCGCGCCGAAATTGTGGCCGACGAACTGCTCATGCTCGGCGGCAGCCGCCGAGCCGACGCCGACGCCGACGCCCAACCCGCCGCGCAGCGGGCCCACTGACGCGCGCCCCCACCCAGCCCGCGCCGGGCCCGCCGACTTCCCCTACGCCCCCCGCAGGAGCGGCCGTATGCCGATTAGGCGACGGCCGCCCGGGGCCCGCGCGCCGTTGCGGGTGGTGAGCGCCCAGTGCCAAACCCACCCGAGCGGCTCAGTTTGGCCAGCGAGCATCCCCCTGCACGCGGCACGCTGGTTTTACAGCACGCCCCTTGAAAATGGCATTGGCGTAGGCTATATTTAGACTTTGTTTGGCTATCCCGCGCAAAGACCACCGAAAACCGGGCTTGTGTCAGCAGTTGCGCTTTGCGGAATATTCGGGATTGTTTGAAGCGCTGGCGTAAGCTAAAATTGTCCCCAAAGTGCGCTGACCCCAACCCTCCGAGGACGCCTGCGCACTAAGTTGGTAGTCCTCGGAGGTTTTACCGGATCTTGCGTAACGCCAGAAGGCTTCAAAGGCCACCGCACCCACAGTCCATCGCCCCGCACCCCCGCACCCAAAATCTGAAGAATCGGCTATCTTCGCGCCGTACTATCCAGCCCGCTACGCATGCAAAAACTATTGGGGATGTGCCTGCTTGTCCTGCTCACCGGGTCCGCCCTGGCCCAGGTGGACGACTACTACAAACGCACCCCGTCGCCCGTGCCCTCGGCCCCCCAACCCCGCCAGGGCCGCTTCAGCCTCTGGGGCGAAATGAAAGCGGGGGGCGTGCGCACCACCTTCCGCGACGTGAGCCAGCAGCCCGTTTTTTCGGGCAACTCGGGGGCCACCCTACTCACCGGCACCAGCTACGCCGGGGCCGCGGCCCTCAGCGTCGAGATAGGGGGGGCCGGTGCCCTCCAGCTCGAACTGGGCTACCTCGACCGCCGCTCGGGCTTCGAGTTTAGCCCCACGCCCGACAGCACCTTCCGGGTGGTGCTGCAAAACGAATACTTCACCCTGCCCCTGCTCTACCGCTACAGCGGCCAAGTGGCCGGGCCGCGCTCGCTGCGCTTCTACGCCCAGGCGGGGCTGGCCTTTCATTTTCGGCTGCACGCCCGCTACCGCCAGACGCTGATCGAGTTCGACCCCAACTTCTCGGCCGTGCTCGACGAGACGGCCCAGGTGGCGCCCTTCGAGCTGGGCCTGCTGCTGGGCGGGGGGCTGGCCGTGCCCATCGTACCCGAATACGTGTTGCTCTTTGCCGAAGTGCGGGTGCTGCCGGCCCTGACCAACTTCAACAACGGCATCGTGGAAGCCAACGCCGGGCCGCAAACCATCACGCCCCAGCTGATTCACTTCTCGGGGCAAGTCAACGTCGGGGCGCGCTTTCGGCTCTACTAGGGCACTGTCTGGCGGCGGCCGGGGTTGGAACGGTACGCACGTGTTTCCCTCACCCCAATACGATGACAAAGCCCCTTCTTTTCTATGCCCTGCTCGCCCTGGGCGGACTCGCCGCGCTGCCCGTCCGGGCGCAACACCCGCTTGACGCCTACTTGCGGAGTTTCGACTACGAAAGCCGCCAGCAAATGAAAGTATCGAGCGAAGAGCTGGTCAGCCTGTTGCTGTCCGACCAGGCCGTGCTGGTGGACATCCGCTTCGAAGAAGAACACCGGGCCTGTTCTATGGACTACGCCCAAAAGATTCCCCTCAACCAATTGCCCGATCGGCTGGCCGAGCTGCCCACCGACCGGCGCATCATTGCGGCCTGTCCGCACAAAGACCGGGCGATTATGGCCATGCTGTACCTGAAAAGCAAAGGCTACGAGACGGGCTACCTCAAAGACGGCCTGCTGGGCCTGTCCGAGTACTTGCGCGGAGACAATGCCCGGCACTTTATAGACCAGTTGCCCGCCGCGCGGTAGGTACCGGGGCCAGCGGAGAGGCGCAACTTTTCCGGAAAAAATGAACCGCGTACCGTAGCTTTACTCCTATGCAAGCTTACCTCGACCTCCTCGACTTGTTGCTCCGGCGGGGCACGCCCAAAACCGACCGGACGGGCACGGGCACCCGCAGCGTGTTCGGCCACCAGATGCGCTTCGACTTGGCCGAGGGCTTTCCGCTGGTGACCACCAAGAAGATCCATACCAAATCGGTGGTGCACGAACTGCTCTGGTTCTTGCGCGGCGATACCAACATTGGCTACCTGCGCGAACACGGCGTGCGCATCTGGGACGAATGGGCCGACGAACACGGCGACCTCGGCCCGGTGTACGGCCAGCAGTGGCGGGCCTGGACGGCCCCCGACGGCACCACCGTGGACCAGATCGCCCAGGTGCTCGAACAGCTCCGCCGCACGCCCGATTCGCGCCGGATGGTGGTCAGCGCCTGGAACGTGCCCGACCTGCCCCGCATGCGCCTGATGCCCTGCCACTGTTTGTTTCAGTTCTACGTGGCCGAAGGACGACTGTCTTGTCAACTCTACCAGCGGTCGGCCGATGTGTTTCTGGGCGTGCCCTTCAACATCGCCTCCTACGCCCTACTCACGCACATGGTGGCCCAGGTGACGGGCTTGCAGCCCGGCGAGTTTATCTGGACGGGCGGCGACACGCACCTCTACGAAAACCACCTCGAACAGGCCCGCCTGCAACTCACGCGCAGCCCGCGCCCGCTGCCCCGGCTGCAGCTCAACCCGGCCGTGACGGACCTGTTTGCTTTCCGTTACGAAGACATCCGCTTTGCGCAGTACGACCCGCACCCGGCCATCAAGGCCCCGGTGGCCGTATAGGGTTTTTATACCGACGTTTTTGCGTCCCGACCTCCTTTGCCCTTGGCTTTTCCCGCTTTCATCACCGAACTGGCCGAGCTGGTGGCCCGTCACGGCCTGACCGACTTTGTGCTTTCGCCCGGCTCGCGGTGCGCGCCGCTCACGCTGGCCCTGGTGCGCCACCCGGGCGTACACACCCGCACCGTTAGCGACGAGCGGGCAGCGGCCTTTATGGCCCTGGGGCTGGCCCAGGCTACGGGCCGCCCGGTGGGGCTGGTCTGCACCTCGGGCACGGCCGCCCTCAACTACGCCCCCGCCGTGGCCGAGGCCTTCTACCAGCACATTC
>DAIMZG010000195.1:0-3686 GCA_036734065.1 Catalimonadaceae bacterium | reverse complement strand
AGGCCAACGACCTCTGGGAACTGACCACGCCCGACAACGGCATCGTCTATTCGCCGCGTCCCATCTCGGCGGATGTGGATCAGACCTTGCCCGAATACGGTCTTTCGTTCGATTTCCGGCACGGGTTTTCGCCCGGCTATCAGGCCTCTAACAGCGCCACGGTGGACAATTATTTCCTTCAGGCCAACATTGTCTTCGACAGCCCCGCCACGGCGTGGCTGCGCGGCGTGACGCGGGGCGACAACCCGTTCAATCAGATGCGGTGGCTGCGCCCGGCCAGTGCCGAGTACGCCAATCTGGATCCGGCCGGGGTATATCTCAACGTGCTCGGGGGATCCTTGGCCCCGTACGCGGCCGTGGCCAACGTGCTGCCCGGCACGCCCAACGACCAGGGCGCGGCCTATCCCGAAAGCCGGATCAGCCCAGAGGTGGGTCTGTCGCGCGTGGGCAACGTGGACATTGTCTTCACCGATGACCAGTCCCTCTGGACGCGCGTGGCCGTGATGCAGCGCGATCGGGGCGCCGGGGTGCAGGGTCGCTTCCGCTCACTGACGCGTTCCGACTCGCTCTCGCTCGACCGCAGTGGCAATGTGGACAACGCCACCAGCCCGCTTGACCCTGCGCAACCTTCGCGCGGCATGAGTTGGTTTCCGGGCTACGCCATTGACGTGGATCGGGGTGTTCGCCTCAACATGGTCATCGCCGAGTCGAGCAACCTGAATCCGGAAAATGGCACCAACCTGCGGTGGGAGCCGAACGGCAGCAGTAACGGCGGTTTCAATCCAATCTACGTGCTGAATTCGCCCTACGACGAGGCCCGCGGAACGGAGCGTTACCTCGACTCCGTGGCGACGTTGTCGCTTACGCGGATTGGGCCCGCCATGCAGGCTTTCTACAACGAGGTCAAGTGGGTGTTTATGCCCCGCCTGACCGAAGGCGCCCGCGTGACGCCCGCCGACGGCTACGCCGCGCTGGCTAACCAGGCAAGGGTAAGCGTGCGGGTGCAGCAATATTACACCTCCTTTGGTGGAACCCCGACGTACGCCTTCAGCACCAACGGGCTGGGAGTGGTTACGGCGCGCCGCGAAACGGCCTCCGAAGCCCTCAAGCAAGTGCGCATTGTGCCCAACCCGTACTACGCATTTTCGACTTACGAAAACTCGAACCTCGACACGCGGGTGAAACTGACCAACCTGCCCCGGCAGTGTACGATCAATATCTTTACCATCAACGGGACGCTGGTGCGTACTTTCCGCAAGGATGATACCCAGTCTTTCTTCGACTGGAACCTGCGCAATGCCAACAATGTGCCCATTGCTTCGGGGGCTTATGTCATTCACCTCGACGCGGGCGATTTGGGCGAGCGCATCGTTAAGTTCTTCTGCGTGATGCGCCCCAGCGATCTGGACTCTTTCTGACCTAATCCGGGCCAACTGCTTATCGTTGGCCCTTCTTTTATTTCTATGAAAAAAATACTACTTCCTTTTTTGATTTCGTGCGTGACGACGGTCGGCGCATGGGCGGGTAACCCCGAGCGTCGGGGCCAGGCGGGTGCTTCCGAATTGCTGATCAATCCGTGGGCGGCCAGTTCGGGCTGGGCGGGTGCCAATTCGGGCAGTATCACCGGAGTAGAAGCGCTGATGTTCAACGTCGGGGGGCTGTCCAAGATCAACCGCACCGAACTGTCCCTCACCAACATGCAATACTTAGTAGGAGCTGACATTTCGATTAACGCCATCGGGCTGGCGCAGCGAATGTCCGAAACGGGCGTGCTGGGCGTTTCGCTAATGGGCGTCAACTGGGGCGAGTTTGAGCGCACTACCACCGATGATCCCGACAACCTGAGCGGGGCGACCTTTTCGCCGCAGTTCTTCAACCTGAGCGTGGCCTACTCGCAAGTATTTTCAAACAGTATTTCGGGGGGCGTGCTGGTCAAGGTCGTATCGCAGTCCATTGACAACGTCAACGCCACGGGCGTGGTGCTCGACGCAGGTGTGCAGTACGTAACGGGTGTGCGCGAGCAGTTCAAGTTTGGCGTGTCGCTGCGCAACGTGGGGCCCAAAATGCGTTACCAGGGCGACGGCCTGTCGTTCCGCTCGCAGAACCAGTTACCCTCGTTCGACTTTGCCGCCGACCGCCGCTCCGAAGGCTTCGAAATGCCGGCGCAGTTGCTCATTGGTGCCGCCTACGATTTCGACATCGGGGCCATGCACCGCCTGACGGCCGCAGCCAACTTTACGTCCAATACCTTCACGCGCGACGTGTATCAACTCGGGGCTGAATATGCCTTTCAGGAGCTGTTTATGGTGCGGGGCGGCTACTACTTTCAGAGCGACAACTTCGACGAGCAAAGCTACACCAATGCCCTTTACGGTCCGGCCGCCGGGCTGACGGCGATGGTGCCGCTGAGCAAAAGCCAGCCGGAACGGATGCTAGCCATTGACTATGCCTACACGGCCACGCGCATCTTCAGCGGTACCCACAGCATCGGGCTGAGACTGATGCTCTAGGTATTTGCTCGGGTGCGGCGAAAATCGTTACCTTTGAAAAACAGAATAAGCCGAATAAATGGCTTCGTCGGCTGAACAGCGCGTTCGGACGGCTTTCTAAACTTTATTCTGAGAACGGTTGAAGAACCGTTCTTTTTTGTTATACCTAATGCTTACGCCCATGGCGAACGTATCTTATTATACCGAAACGGGCCTGCAAAAACTCCGCGATGAGTTGCAGATGCTCAAAACAAAAGGCCGTGCCGAGATGGCCCGCCAGATTGCCGAAGCCCGCGACAAAGGCGACCTGAGCGAAAACGCCGAGTACGACGCTGCCAAAGATGCGCAAGGATTGCTCGAACTCAAGATCGCTAAGTTGGAAGAGGTACTGGCGACGGCCCGCGTGCTCGACGAATCGAATATTGATGCTTCGAAGGTATCCATCCTCTCGACGGTGAAGATCATAAATACGCAGAACGGCGCTACGATGACCTACACGCTCGTTTCGCAGGAAGAAGCCGACCTGAAAACCGGCAAGATTTCAGTAAAATCGCCCATCGGCCAAGGATTGCTGGGTAAACAAGTGGGCGACAAAGCCGAAATAGTGGCCCCGGCGGGCAAGATTACCTTCGAAATCGTAGAAATCACGCGTTAAAACGGAGTGCGTCCGCCCAGTGGCTGGTGCGCTCATTCCATACCATGGCCAGTATCTTTACCAAAATTATCCGAGGCGAAATTCCCTCGCACCGCGTGGCCGAAGACGAACACCACTTCGCCTTCCTCGACATCAACCCCGTGGCGATCGGACATACGCTGGTGGTTCCCAAGCGGGAGGTGAATTATCTTTTTGATTTGCCCGAACCCGAATACCTGGCTTTGCAGGCATTCGCCTACCGACTGGCGCCAGCCCTCAAACGGGCCGTGCCGTGCTTGCGGATCGGCGTGGCGGTGGTAGGGTTGGAGGTGCCCCATGTCCACATCCACCTGCTGCCGCTCCACTCGATGGAGGACATGAATTTTCTTAAGCCCAAGCTGTCGCTCAAGCCCGAAGCGTTGGCCGCAACGGCGGCCCACATCCGGGCCGAGTGGGAGCGCTAGGCCCTACCGCGCCCGGTGGGGATTGTCGCGCAGAAAAGCGGCCCAGTCGCTGGCCTTGCCACTGGTGGCGGGTAGGCCGTTTTGGGTTTGGTAGTGGTG
>DAIMZG010000194.1:0-3689 GCA_036734065.1 Catalimonadaceae bacterium | reverse complement strand
ATCCGCTAAGCATTTCACCCTCCAAACCGACGGCGGCCTGCGCACCGAGCGCATCATCTTACAATAGCCGTACGCGCTCCACACAAAGCCCCTTGCCCCGCCGGGCCGGGGGCTTTTTTAATACCCATTTTCTCACTGCATGGGGTCCGTCTTATGGATATCTTCGATCCCCAGTGGCAGGGTCGCCGTAACTCCCCTCCCCATTTTTCCGGGGCCGGGGGTGGGGGCTCACAGGCCATCGAGACACAGAGATGGAAAGGGCGCTCGCCTAGCCTACACCCACCCCCGCCCCTGCGGGGCGACCCCTCCCTCGTCAGGGAGGGGAAATGCGGCCGCAACTCCCCTCCCCATTTTCGGGGAGAGGCCGCCGCAGGACGGATGAGAGGGTTTGCCCAACCCCTTGTTCGAGAAGAGAGACCATCAGCAGGCCAACGAACCCGCCTCAAATACGCACGTAGGTGTAGAAGTTTTAACTTCGATTTTTTGACGTGAACCCTCAGGTCTCCCCATGACAAAAGTGAAAGATGTCGCCGAAAAGCTTGCCCAATATGGCTGCTATTCGGTGGGTAGTGTGTACGTATTGGTGGGCCTGATGGCCCTTTTGTCTTTTTTTGGCGAGGCCAACGATGACGCTGACGAGGAAAAGATATTCGACGTTTTGCTCGAAATTCCCTTCGGAGAGGTCCTCATCAGCATCGCGATCCTGGGTTTGTTGGGCTACGTGGCCTGGCGGGTTTACGAGGCACTGGCCGATCCCTACGACTTCGGCAACAGCCTCAAAGGCAAGGCCCAAAGAGCCGGCATTGGCCTGAGCGCACTAGGCTACGTGCTCATTGCCGTGGGGGCCACGCAAATCCTCATCAAAGGCGGTGGTGGGGACAGCGAAGGCGACCAGCAATTGCTCGTCTCGCAGGTACTGGGCCTGCCGGGAGGTCAGATAGTGGTTGGCCTGGGTGGATTGGTGCTCGGCGTTACGGCCCTGGTGCAGTTTAAGTACATCTACGGCGGCGACTACAACAAGCGCATGAAGTACGAGCAGATGCCGCCGTGGATCGTGAAAGCCACCCACATAACGGCCTGGGTTGGCTACATCGCCCGCAGCATCCTGTTGGGGGTGCTGGGCTTTTTCCTGGTGAAGGCGGCCCTGCAATCTGATCCCGACGAAGTGGGCGATACCGACTCGGCATTCGATTTTTTGGGCAGCTTCGGGATCATTGGCAACCTCCTTTTTTTGGCCGTGGCCGTGGGCACGATGTGCTACGGGATATTTATGTTTTTGAACGGATACTACTACAGCTTCGAACGGCGAGAGGGCGAGGACAAGTAAGCGGATGCGTGCGTTTGTTCCAATGACCCGATGCGCGACACATGGCGGCGTGCGCCCAACTGCCCATGGCGCGGTCGCACGAGATTACCCACCGGACAAAGCGCAAAACGCCTTAGCTTTACCCCATGACGCGTACCCTTTTGTGGCTGCTGGCCAGTAGCTGGCTGCTGGCCTGCCAACCCACCGCCCCCCCTTCTCCCGTAGCCGATCTGATCCTGACGGGCGGCCCGATCTACACCGCCCACGACGCGCAACCGCAGGCCGAAGCGGTAGCCGTCCGCAACGGCCGCATCCTCTACGTGGGCAACGCCGAAGGTGTCGGCCGCTTCCGGGGCCCCACCACCCGCACACTCGACCTGAAGGGGCAAACCCTCACGCCGGGCTTTATCGAGAGCCACGCCCACCTGCTCAACCTCGGCTACGCCCGCCTCGAACTCGACCTGACCACCACGGCCTCCTACGCCGAACTGGTGGCCCGGGTGGACTCGGCCGCCCGCGCCGCGGCCCCCGGCACCTGGATCACGGGCCGGGGCTGGCACCAGAGCAAGTGGCAAGCCGACAGCGCCGACTGGGTAGGCGGCTTTCCGACGCACACCGACTTGAGCGCCATTTCGCCCGACAACCCCGTCTGGCTCGTGCACGCCAGCGGCCACGCGGCCCTGGCCAATGCCGCCGCTATGCAAGTCGCGGGCATCGGTGCCACCACCGACGCCGGGCCGGGCGGCGAGCTGATCCGCGACGCCCGCGAGCAGCCCACGGGCCTTTTCAACGAAGCGGCCATGCAACTGGTGCAGCCCTACCTGCCCGCCCGCACGCCCGCGCGCGACCGCCAGGCCCTCGACCTGGCCTTTGCCGAGTGCCTGGCCCATGGCCTGACGGCCTTTCACGACGCGGGGGTGGATCAGGCAACGCTCGACCTCTATCAGCAACTGCGGGATGACGAAGCCTTGCCCCTGCGCCTCTACGCAATGCTGGCGGGCAGCGACGACGCCCTGCTGCAACGCTGGCAGGCCCGCGGCCCCCTGCGCGACAGCACGCACTGGCTGACGGTGCGGGCCATCAAGCTCTACGCCGACGGGGCCCTGGGTTCGCGCGGGGCCTGGCTGCTCGACCCCTACGCCGACGCACCGGGCCACGTGGGTATGCCCGTGACGCCCGTGGCCGAGGTGGCCCAAAAAACGGCGGCGGGGCTGGCGGCGGGCTTCCAGTTGTGCGTACACGCCATCGGCGACCGAGCCAACCGCCAGGTGCTCGACCTCTACGAAGCGGCCTTTCGCCAGCACCCCGAAGCCGCCCGCGACGCCCGCTTCCGCATCGAGCACGCCCAGCACCTGCACCCCGACGACCTCCCGCGCTTTGCGGCCTTGGGCGTCATTCCGTCCATGCAAACCATTCATTTCGCTTCGGATCGGCCCTGGGCCATGGGGCGGCTGGGGCAGGCCCGCATCGAGGCCGGGGCCTACATGTGGCAATCGCTGGTGCAAAGCGGGGCCCGGCTGATCAACGGCACCGACGCGCCCGTCGAGCCCATCAGCCCGGTGGCCTGCTTCTACGCCGCCGTCACGCGGCGGACACTGGCGGGCACGCCCCCCGGCGGCTACGAGCCGCAGCAGCGCCTGACGCGCGCCCAGGCCCTGCGGGCCTACACCCTCGACGCCGCCTACGCCGCCTTTGCCGACACGGCCCTGGGCTCGATTGAGGTGGGCAAGTGTGCCGACTTCACCGTCTTTTCACAAGACATCATGACCGTGCCCGACGAGGAACTGCTCCGTACGCAGGTGCGCTACACCATCGTGGACGGCGTGGTGCGGTACGGGGAGTGAGGTGTTTTTTTATTTCTACCCACCCGATTGCGTACTTTACTCCATGCACCTACTTTTTATCACCCACCAAGGTGATGTGGCTGGGGTGATGTGGCTGGCTCCACCTGCTCGGTCGCTTACCTGGCCGACGGGCTGGCCTGGCGGGGGCACCGCGTGTACGTGTGGCCTGCGGCGGGCAACCCCGACCTGATCGAAGAATATTTCGGAGCATTGATCGGCCAGCCAGCCTGACCGTTTCCAGATTCGGATTTCCGTGTTCCGTGTAGAGACGCGATTCATCGCGTCTGGACCCGGACGAAAAAAAGACGCGATGAATCGCTTGAGAGACTCCTTGCTCAGAAAAGACGCGATGAATCGCGTCGCTATGGGGTTGGCATTTTATCCGGTGCTGCTGAAATTGCCCTTCGGCAGGACGCGGCACAATGTCTGCTAAGCACTTTTCTCAAAAAATATCCTTATGAAAAATTGGCAATATGTGCTGAGCGGCGGTTTGCTGCTGCTGGCTGTCCAAACGCCCGTCCTTGCCCAACCCAAGGTCG
>DAIMZG010000193.1:0-3733 GCA_036734065.1 Catalimonadaceae bacterium | reverse complement strand
CCGACAGGGGCAGGCTATCCGGGCGGTGGTGCGGGCCGAGCGCCTGCTCGACCAATTGCCGCAGGCCAGCGCCAGTGCCGTCCGTGCTTTTGAGCAAGCTTACTGGCAAGCCCTGTGGGACGCCGGCCAGACCCAAGCGCTGGCCAGCGCCCTGCGCGCCGCCGCCCTCGACAACCCCGCGCCCGAACTGGCGGCTTACGTAGCCACCGGCCACGAACTGCTGGCCCGGCTGGCCGAGCAAGCAGGCGACACACTGCGGGCCGATCGGCAGTGGGAGACCGCGCACCGGGCCAATCCGCTGGCGGGCTCGCCCGTGGCGGCGCTGGCCTTGCGGCGGGCCGCGCAAGGCGATGCCGAAGGTGCCTACACCGACTTACTGGCGGCCTACCAACGCAATCCCGACGACCCCGACCTGGGTTGGGCCTACTTGCAAATGGCCCTGCGCCTGCGCCTGTTCGACTTTGCCGAAACCGCCTATGGCCAAATGCGCAGCCAATGGCCGGCCGACGAACTGGCCATCCTGATCCCCCGCTACGAGGCCGCCCGGGCCGCAGCCCAGCAGGCTTTCGAAGCGGACGGTACCTTCTGACTTTCCGGCTATCTAAGCAAGTAGCCGTTTACGGAGGTATCACCCCATACGCGCGACGACAGTCGGCATTCCTGGTTTTCCTTTGTATTTTGCTTTCCTACTGCTTGTCTTGTGGGCAAGCAAAACGGCTACTCGCAAAAGATGATGGACAAAACTGTAATACGTACCGAAAACATCGCCCGCAAATACGTGATGGGCGCCGAGATCGTCCAGGCCCTCAAGTCGGTCAGTATCCAGATCGCACGGGGCGAATACGTGGCCTTCATGGGACCTTCGGGTTCGGGCAAATCCACCCTGATGAATATTATCGGGGCGTTGGATACGCCTTCGGCCGGGCGTTACTGGCTCAACGGCACGGACGTGAGCGACATGAGCGAAGACCAATTGGCCGAGACGCGCAACAAAGAGATTGGTTTTGTGTTTCAGACCTTTAACCTGCTGCCCCGCTTTTCGGCGCTCGAAAACGTGGCCCTGCCACTGATCTACGCCGGGCTGAGCAAGTCAGCCCGCACGGCGCAAGCCAGCGAGGTACTGCACAGCGTCGGGCTGGGCGACCGGATGCACCACCGCCCCAACGAGCTTTCGGGCGGACAGCGACAGCGGGTGGCCATTGCACGGGCACTGGTCAACCAACCAAGTATTATTCTTGCTGATGAACCTACGGGTAACCTCGATACCAAAACGTCTTACGAAATTATGGCCCTTTTCGAAGCCTTGTACCAGGCGGGTAATACCATCATCATGGTGACGCACGAAGAAGACATCGCCCACTATGCCCACCGGATTGTGCGCCTGCGCGACGGCCTCATTGAGAGCGACGAGGTCAACCAACGGATAAATCAGCTCGCGTAGGCGGAATACACGTTGCGATCGGGGACCTTCCGAAAAGCCAGTTGTCTGCAGTTTTTTCGAAAAAACAAAATAATATTTTGCTTTACACGACTTAATCTTTTTCACCTAAAATTTTTCGGGTAAATAGATGTCGGTAGTGTATTTTTATTTGGATTTCTGGCAGAAAATGGTTTTTTGCAAGCAAGCAAACATTTTTCCCGCCTAGGCCTTGAAAATTATATTCTTACACCCCATATGAAAATTTACACGCGCACGGGCGACCAAGGTCAAACCTCCCTGCTGGGTGGCACCCGCGTCTCGAAAGCGCACGAACGCATAGACGCCTACGGCACAGTGGATGAACTGAACTCCTACTTGGGGCTGGTGCGCGATCAGCCCGTCAACGCCAGTCGTCGCGACCAACTCAAGGCCATTCAGGATCGGCTCTTTACCATCGGATCGTTGCTGGCGGCCGATCCGGGCAAGGAAAAACCCGCCATACCCGACCTGTACGAAGCCGACGTGGACGCCCTCGAGGAGGCCATGGACGAGATGAATGAACTACTGCCCGACCTGCGGGCTTTTATATTACCGGGTGGCCACCCCTCCGTTTCCTTCTGTCACGTGGCCCGCACGGTGTGCCGACGGGCCGAACGGCTGGTGATTGGGCTAAGCACCCACGAAACCGTGCCCCCCATCGTGATTCAGTACCTCAACCGCCTTTCCGATTACCTTTTTGTATTGGCGCGGGCGATGGGACAGGCATTGCAGGCCGAAGAAGTGACTTGGCAACCGAGACGGTGAGTAAGTCGTTAAAACGTAGTAACAAATAACCTACACCACCCCATTCCTTTCACTCATGATTGATACCCTACCAGTTCATATCTCCCGAACGGAGCAGTCGCGTCTGCCACAGGTGGACTTTGACGACCTGGCGTTCGGGCGCGTGTTTTCCGACCACATGTTCATTGCCGACTACGACGGCACGCAATGGAAGGACTTGAGGATTGTGCCCTTCGACCGCATCCGGCTCAGCCCGGCGGTCTCCACCATTCATTACGGACAGTCCATTTTTGAGGGATTGAAAGCCTACCGCTCGGTAAACGGCAGCATCAACCTGTTCCGGCCTGATGCCAATTACCAGCGGATGTCCCATTCGGCCGAGCGGATGTGCATGCCTGGAATCCCCGAAGAATTGTTCATGGGCGGCATCCAGCAACTGCTGCAAGTGGACGAGGCCTGGGTGTCCCGCCGTCCGGGGCAATCGCTCTACATTCGGCCCTTCATGTTTGCCACCGACGAGTTCATTGGCATTCGCCCGTCGGATACCTACAAATTCATGATTTTTACCTGCCCGGTCAGCACCTACTATGCCAAGCCCGTGCGCGTCCGGATCGAAACCCATTATAACCGCGCTTTTCCGGGCGGAACGGGCTTTGCCAAAGTGGCCGGCAACTACGCCGCCTCGCTCTACCCGGCCCTGCAGGCCCGTCGGCAAGGCTACGACCAACTCATCTGGACGGATGGCCGCGAGCACAAATACATCGAAGAGGCCGGCACTATGAACGTAATGTTCGTCATTGACGACACGCTCGTGACGGCCGAGTTGGGCGACACCATTCTGCCCGGCATCACCCGTGACAGCGTCCTGACGCTGGCCCGCGCCTGGGGCGTGCGCGTAGAGGAACGCCGCATTGCCGTTGCCGAAGTGATCAGCGCCATCCGCGAAGGGCGCTTGCGCGAGGCCTTCGGTACGGGTACGGCCGCTACCATCGCCCACATCCAGACCATTGGCTTCGAAGACGAAGACTTTGAGTTGCCCCCCATCGAATCGCGGACGCTCTCGGCCCGCCTGCTGCGCACCCTCGACGACTACCGCGTGGGGCGCACTGCCGAAAGCTACGGCTGGGTGCAGCCCCTCTAAACGGCGATAGCCGCGTATTTTAGCCCGTTCGTTTTCTCACGGACGGGCTTTTCTTTGCGCAAAATCACCATTTACCACTACTCTCCTACGATGGTGCCGTTTTAACGCAAATGCGGTTGAGCATCTGTCCGCCGGGCAGTAGCATTGTACATTAGTTTTTTGCCCATGCATACGACCCATACGACCGTGCTCTACGACCGCGCCCGCCATCATTTCACGAGCAACTTTCCCGATACGCTCCCCATCGAACAGGCCTACGTGCACATTGGCATGTACCTGGGCTGGATCATCGAAAATCAGCTCTACAGCGAATATTTTGAAGACGAATGCGGTACGCAGATGTACCGGTTTCAGCAAGGACAAATCAGTTGTACCATCCTGAGCGAAAT
>DAIMZG010000192.1:0-3737 GCA_036734065.1 Catalimonadaceae bacterium | reverse complement strand
ATGCGCTCGTAGGCTACGTACACCTGGTTTTGGCCCGCCGACTGGTTGCTGCCCAGCCGCACGATCATGTCCAGGTTGGCCCCCACCGTGACGCGGTAGTAGCGCGACTGTCCCTGGTCGAGGGGGAAATTGCGGGGCACGCCCAGCGCCAGGGCCTCGATGGTGACGGCGATGGAGTCGGAGGAAATGGCCTCGTTGTTGGCGAAGTTGTCCTCGAAAATGGTATTGGTTGTGTTGGTGCGGCCAATGCCGAAATAGTCGCCGGGCAGCACCCCGGGCATGGGCGCCCGCACGCTGTCGAAAAGGCTCTCGCCGGGCTGGAGGGTCACGAAGCGGTTGCGTACATCTAGCAACGCACTGCTCAGCGGATCGAAGGCAGGTTGGCCGGCAAAGAAAGCTGCCGTGCGAAGCTGGCCCACGGCGGGGGCGGTGCCCACGTTTTGCAGGCGATAATTGACCGTGACGGGAAAGCCGGGCTGGATGCTATCGGGCAGGGGCAGCAGTTCGATGGCCAGATCCGTCGGCAGCGGAGCCACCACCTCGATGAGTTGGGCGCGTAGGTTATTGTCTTCGCCGTTGTACTCAAAGATCTGGTCGCCCTGATCGGCTTCGGCCACCACGAAGAAGTTGCCCGAGATATTGTTGGGCACGGCAAAGAGCAGGCTGTCGGTGTACGAGGCCCCGATCCCGAGGGGCCTCTGCCCGTTGCGGGTGCGCTGCAGCCGGTAGTTGCCCGTATTGTCGGGGGTGTTACCCAGCGTGATGCCCACCCGCCAGGGCCGATCCAGCACGGCGGTGCCCTGGTTGAGGATGGTATAGACGACCGTCATCTGCGTGCCACCCAGCACTTGGGCGGGTACGGTCAGGGCCGTCACCACCAGGTCGGGCGTCTCGGGAATCTCGACCCGTACGGGACGCACGGCTACGTTGTTGGCCAGCACGGTGTCGTTGCTAACCCCAGTGCCCACGCGCAGCAACAGGAAGAAGTCGCCATTCAGCCCGTTGGCCAAGGCCACGCTGCTGATGGCTTGGGCGTAACTTTGTCCGGCCCGCAGGCTGCCACTTCGACCTACGGCTCGTATGAGCACGTCGTCGGGCGACAGGATGGTATCGGTGGAAAGATATACCTCATCCGTCCAGCCCGGTCGGTTTGTAATGCCGCTGCCCAGATTGAGCACTTCGTAATTGAGGGGTACGGTGCCCCCGGAAAAGACCGTGTCGGGGGCTTCGAAGCTTGCAACCGCCAGGTCTGAAAACACGGGTTCGAGCCAGACCGACGCCTCGGCGACGTTGTTGCTGTCGCTTTGCAATTCAAATACGGCATCCCCCACATCGGTCACTACCTGCACGGTGGCCGCACCCTGCAGTTGTGGCGGCCACACCAGGGTGCGCGTGCGCACGTAGCTATCGCCCGGGGCCAGGGCCTGCGATCGGCTCACGTTGTCTGTCACGACGGTGGCAGTGCCCTGGCGCAGGGCTGTCCGGTCTTGCCAACTAGGCAAAGCCGGTGCACCGCCTACGTTGGTGATGGTGTATTGCACCGTTACCGTGTCCCCCTGTAAGAGCGTATCGGGCACGAGCAGTTCGGTGATGGCCAGGTCTGGATACGGGGGCAGGGTTACGTTGATGGGCGCACTGCGCCGCAGGTTGTCGGCCGTCAGGCCCAGTTCGAATACTTGGTTGTTGTCGTCGGCGCGGACGTACACGTAGTGCGTACCGCTGATGCCCGGCGGCAGCACGAAGGTGCGCGTTTCGGTGTAGAAATCGCCCGGCGTCAGCGGAGTGGTGCGGAAAATGGAGGCTGCTCCGAGCACCTGCACCGAGTCGGGATCGAAGACGGGGGCTTTGGAAAGGAACACCCGGTCTATCCAGTTGGTATTGGGCGGGGCCGTGGCTCCTTCGTTGTCCACGCGCCAACTGACGGTCAGGGGCTGACTGGCCTGCGCGCTGGCGGGCGTATTGACCTGCGTGGTGACCAGGTTGGGCGGGGGGGTCAGGAAGACCTGGACGGGCAGGCCCCGGCTTACGTTGTTGTTGTAACCACTGGTGGTCTCACGTACCAGGCGTCCGTCGTTGGTTTCGACGTAGAAGTAGTACGTACCCGAAAAGCTGATCGGTACCACCACGCTTACCTGCCGGGTGTAGGTGCTGTCCACGTCGAGAAAGTCGGGGAGGGCAAACCAGTCGGCGGTGTTGGTGCACGAAAGGCCCGCGGCGGCGGCGGCCGCCGAGCGGAAGCGAATGAAGGGCACAGTCAGCGAAGTGGCCGTTGCCGGATCGAAGACGCTGTCGGGCGAGATGTAGATGCGGTCTTGCCAGTAGCTTTCGGGCAACGACGGACAGAACAGCCCCGATGCCTGCAAACGGCTCCGGGCCAGGACACTACCTTCGTTGCGTACCTGGTAGGTAATCGTGGTCGTATCCCCCGAAAACAAGGTCGTCAGGTTGCCGATCTGCCGTACGCGCAGGTCGGGTAGCACCGGAAAGGTGACTTCGATCTCCACGCCCGGTACCACGGCTACGTTGTTGGCATCGTTGGTTTCCAGTACCTGGTTGTTGTTGTCAGTCCTGATCAGGACCCGGTAGGTACCCAACAGATTTTCGGGGATGGTGAAGGTAGCCGTACGCTGGTAGGCCTGACCCGGCAGCAGAAAGTTGAGGTTGTCCACTTCGCCCAGTTTGAGGTCGTCGCCGCTGAGCAGCGTATCGAACGAGAGGAACACGGCGTCCTTCCAGGTCTGTGACCCCGTGCTGCCTACCCCCGCGTTGATCACCTCCCAGGTGAGGGTGAGCGGGTCGCCCGCAAACACCGAGGCGGGTGCCACCGGATTGCGCACCTGCAGGTCGGGCAACTCACGCAGGGTGAAAGCAGCCGTGTCGCTGGCCGTAGCGAAGCACGAGTTGCGGGCCACCACCTGCCAGCGGTACGTCGTGCCGAAAGCCAACCCACCCGTGAGGGTACGGTTGATGGCCGTTCCGCTGAAAAGGGGCTGGTCGGGCCGACTTTGCCCGGCGGGCCAAACGAACAAGTCATACAACCCCGCATTGGCTACGGGCAACCACGACAGGGTCAGCGGGAGGTTCAAATTGACCGCACCCGATACGGGTTGCAGGCCGCTGGGTGCGGCGGGCGGAGCCGCGGGCACCACCACGATGGTCACGCTGTCGGCATAGGCACAGCCCGCCGCGTTGGTGCCGTTCACGGTGACGGTGGTAGTGACAGCGGGCGTCAGGGTGAGGGTGCTGGTCGTGGCACCGGTTGACCAGGTGAACGTGCTGGCGTTCTGGACGCTCAGCGTAACGGAACTCCCCTGGCACACGGCGGCATTGGGCGCCACCACCAGCGCGGGCGCGGGCAGTACGGACACGTTGAAGGGAGAAGAAAACGCGGCGCAGCCCTGGGCATTGGTGAAGCGCGCCACGTAGGCCCCCGCCGTGCCCACGCTCAGCGTGGTGGCCGAGTCGAGGCGGGTGAGGGCGCCGCTACTTTGCCGAAACCAGACGACGGCCCCCGGCGCATCGGTTTGCAACACCGCCGTTTCGCCGTCGCAGAGCAAGGCATTGCCCGACAGCACCGACACGATGGGCGCACCCGGAGACGGCAAGACCGTCACCCGCACCGAGTCCGTAAGCAGGCAGCCGTTGGGGTCGGTGATCGCGACGACGTACGTGGTGGTAGTGGCCGGGCTGACGCTCAGCACGGCGGCCGTCGGGCCGTGCGCCCACTGGTAGGCCAC
>DAIMZG010000191.1:0-3741 GCA_036734065.1 Catalimonadaceae bacterium | reverse complement strand
CGCATCGTGATGATTGATCCCCAAAAGCTCTTGCGCATCGAGCGGGGTCGTTGCTGATGTGCCTCTTGTTGGGTGTGCAATAGTGGGCCACGGGCAGATGCCCTTTGTCGTGCGCGAAAGTCTTCGGGTGGCTAACTTCAGGAAGTCCACGCCTGGCCCGTACGCGCCCTACATCCCGTCCTGCTGAATGTGTAAACATTAAAGGATCATGCTGCGTTATTCAAATGGCTTTCTGCCATAGCGTGGAGTTCCGTTTTTTTGGCTAGAGCTGCTTTACTTTTTAACGCTAGTATAACTTTTTCTCTATCGGATATCTACATCCGCACTTTTTGGTCTGATGAACATTGGCATCATTGCTCACCTAAAATTTCCGATCGCCGAACCTTTTGCGGGCGGTCTGGAAATGCATACTTGGTTACTGG
The DNA here is from genome assembly GCA_036734065.1 of Catalimonadaceae bacterium. Classification (GTDB taxonomy): domain Bacteria; phylum Bacteroidota; class Bacteroidia; order Cytophagales; family Flexibacteraceae; genus DAIMZG01. Next base: position 3,319 of record DAIMZG010000191.1, on the reverse strand, counting down.
CCCGCAGCCTTCACGCCCGTGGTCACCAAGTCACCCTATTTGCTACGGCAGGTGCCGACGTGCCCTGCAGGCTCGAGCCGCTGAGTTTACACGAGGTGCACTACGACTTACTTTCAAATGCCGAGCGCAACACGGACAAGTTCTCGGAACGGTTCGTGCAAGAGCACCACGCCTACCTCAAGTTGATGCTGCGACTTCAGCACGACACCTATTTCGATGTCATCCATAACAACTCGCTACACTATTTACCCATATCGCTGGCACCTACTATCCCTACGCCCTTTACGACCACCTTGCATACGCCCCCCTTTTCATGGCTGCAGAGTGCTGTACGTGCCGAGCAAGCCTACCGCAAGGTTCGATATATCTCGGTCTCGGAGCAAAACAGCCGCACCTGGGCACCTTACGTACCGACAGGGCGCTGCGAATGTATCCGCAACGGGGTGGACCTGCAGCGTTGGCATTTTGGGAGTTGGGCCGACGCCAACACAGCCGTTTGGTACGGCCGCATTGTACCCGAAAAGGGGCTGCACCTGGCACTGGCCGCTGCGCATCGGGCGGGGGTTCGTTTGCTGATTGCCGGGCCCATCAGCGACGTAGCCTACTTCGAGCAACACATCGAGCCGGCTATGCAACCCGACGACGCCTATCTGGGACATTTACGCCACCAAGACCTGGCCGACGTGGTGGCACATGCGGGCGTGACGCTAGTGACACCCCGCTGGGAAGAACCCTACGGACTGGTGGTGGCCGAATCTTTGGCGTGTGGCACGCCCGTGGCAGGATTTGCCCGCGGGGCTTTGCCCGAACTCGTTACGGCCCATACGGGTGCCCTGGCGCCTGCCGACGACGTGGACGCCCTGGCTGATGCCATCAAGAAAGCCCGACAACTGAGCCGGGAGGCCTGTCGGGCCCGGGCCGAGCAGTTTTGCTCAATTGACGCCATGATCACTGCTTACGAGCATTTTTTCGAGCGCATCAGTGCTTCTTCGCTTACGCAATCGGCCTGAGCGGATGAGCTGTACAGAACAAGCCCCGACTGACGAGGCGCCCATGGCCCGGAACCGGGTTGCAAAAGCCCCCGACGTGGTAAATGTTCCAGTGCTGCCATTGGCCCGCCCTCGCATTGGGTTCTACGTCCACCACCACGGACGTGGCCACGCGATGCGTGCCCTCCAACTGGCTAGGCACCTCAACGAACCCGTCGTAGTTTTTACCTCTGCTCCGCATTTGCTAGAAGGTGCCCCCGACGTGGTTACAGTAGTACCTCTGCCGAGCGACGTGGTGACCGATCCTACGCCACCGCCCGACGGACTGCACTATGCGCCGTTGGATGTGCCCGGCATTCGGGCGCGCACGGCCAGGCTCACGGCTTGGTTCGACCAGCTACAGTTGGCTCTGTTGGTGGTGGATGTTTCGGTCGAGATTACGCTATTGGCAAGGCTGTGCAGCGTGCCTACGGTGGTAGTATTGCAGCACGGTACGCGCCTCGACTTGCCACACTTGCTGGCCTATCAGAGCTGTCAGGCACTGGTTGCCCCCTACGCGGCTGAATGGGCCGAACCCTCGCTTCCTCGATGGATACGCACCAAAACGTTCTTTTCGGGCGGTTTTTCGCGTTTTGATGGCCAACTCGGCGTGCGCAACGCCGCACGCGCCCCACTGGGCTGGTCGCCTTCGCAAGCCGTAGCCGTCGTTTTGCGGGGTGGCGGCGGTGCATCGGCTTGGCCAGTGGCCCTGGCCGACATTGCCCACTATTGCCCCGATTGGCTCTTCGTGGTGGTAGGGTATGCCGATGCCCCCCCTGAACTTCCTGCCAACGTGAAGGCGATTTGTTGGGTGACCGATACCTTTCCTTATTTGGTAGGAGCCGACGTGGTGGTGGCCTCGGCCGGACACAATACGGTAATGGAAATAGCCGCCGCCCGCGCGCGCTACGGATGCTTGCCCGAAGCACGTCCGTTCGACGAACAAATCGGCAAGGCCCGCGCTTTGGCCCGGGCAGGATTGGCCGTAGTACGCGAAGCGTGGCCCTCACCCGCGCACTGGCCCGGTTTTCTGGACGAAATTAGCCGCTTAGACCCTGCCCAGTGGGCACGCTACCATGACGGAAAAGGCGCTGTACGCTTCGCCGACTTCGTGCGGCAGACCGCCGATCGCTTTGCTACCCCCGAGCGGGGCAAGGTCGGTCACCTATTCGCTACGAGCGGCACCGAGTTCTTCGGCGGTGGGCAGCCGTAGCAACGTTAGCCGATCAGATTGCCAAGAAACCAGGCCCATCTCGTCGAAGGCGCGTAGCCACCCCTCCATGGGCCACTGCCCCCACACTTGACGAAAATACGTCGCATTGGCCACAATGTCGCGCAGGTGTTCGACCGGAGGAACGCTGCTGGCGTGGTACTGATGATAGCAGCGCGCTTGGCTGATGAGAAAAGGAATGCCCGCCCGGCGGGCCCGGAAGGCAAAGTCGGTGTCCTCGGCCCCATACCCCACGAAGCCTTCGTCGAAGCCCCCGGCACGGTCGAAGATAGTGCGCCGCACGGCAAAACAAAGTGACCAGAAAAGTTCGTAACGTTCGGAGAGCTTCCACTCCTGGGTCAGGTGTGGGCGTTGTGGATGCGGCGCACTGTGCGCTTCCAGGTAGTTGTAGTCCCAATCAGCTGGCAACCGAGCGGCCAGGTAGCAGATGGTACCCATCACCAGTCCCTCGGCTGCGCCCTGCACCGCCCACATGCGACCCATCAGGTCGGGAGCAGCAATGCAATCTACATCGAGAAACAAAAGGTGTTCGAAACGCGCCGTCCGGGCTGCCAAGTTGCGGGCGGCGGCCAGCGGCAAGGCCGACTTTGCACGCTCGATGGTCACGGCACGCACCGGAAAAGGTGTAGTCGGTAAAGGTGGCAGAGCCGACTGATTCATGAGTACAACAACCAATTCGCCGGGCATCATTGCCGATCGGCAGAGGCCCCGCACCAAGTTTTGAAGATGCGCAGCCCGGCCGTGCACCAATGTAAGGACGGAAATATCAGAAAGGGGATTTTGCAATGAGGTTTGAAGATTTTTTGGATGTCATTACAAAATAATTCCAAAAGTCACTAAAGGTTACGTCGGACGAGGACATTAACAAAAATTGTTTTTAATAAAAAAATGGGTACGTAAGTCAAACCCTATGCCCCTAATCCACACTGGAAAGGCCTTAGTACTTAACTCAATCGTCCGTTCAGCCAAAAGCGCTTATGCTCGCCCGATATTCTGTTGTTTTTGCTACCTTCGCGGTGCATTCGGTGACCGAGCGCTTCCCGGCGTGAGGTCTTAAAAG
>DAIMZG010000190.1:0-3765 GCA_036734065.1 Catalimonadaceae bacterium | reverse complement strand
ACAGCGATTTTACGGGCGTGGCGCACCTGGCCAAGGCCTACCGCGATGCCTACGTTTTCGATGGCCAATATTCGGCCCATCACCAGCGCCTGTTCGGCAGCAAAGCTGCCGGACGACCCGGCGAGCAATTTGTGGTGTTCTCCCAAAACCACGACCAGGTGGGCAACCGCATGCGCGGCGAGCGCACCAGCCAACTGGTAGCTCCGCAGGTGCAAAGGTTGATGGCGGGGGCCACATTGGTGGCTCCTTACTTGCCGATGCTGTTCATGGGGGAGGAGTGGGGCGAGCCGAATCCATTCCTTTATTTCGTCAGTCACGGCGACCCCGAGCTGATCGAAGGCGTGCGCCAGGGGCGCAAGGCCGAGTTTGCGGCTTTTCACGCCGAGGGCGAAGCCCCCGACCCGCAGGCCGAAGCCACCTTCGAAGGCTCCAAACTGTCTTGGAACTGGCCCGCGCAGCCTGCGCAGGCCCGTATGTTTGCCTACTACCAACGGTTGTTCGAACTTCGCCGGGAACTGCCAGCCCTGCGGCAACCAGACCGTACGCACGTGGAGGTGACCCAGCACGGCGACCTGCTGGTGCTCACGCGCGGGGCCGATAAGGCTTCGCGCGTTGTGGTACTGCTCAATTTTGGCGGAGAGGGTACCGCGGTGCTGCCCGGCACGTCCCTCACTTGGCACTGCGCCCTCAACGCGGCCGACCGTCGCTGGGGTGGGCCCGACGAAGAGCCCCTGCCGCCCGTTGCCGCCGGAGATACCATTGCGTTGCCCGCGCACGGATTTAGAATCTACATCACGCACTCTTGACCTTTATGCCCATGTCACCTACCGCTTACCGTCCTGCGTCCACGTATCGGCTACAGTTTCACCAAGACTTTACATTCCGCCACCTGAGCCGCGTATTGCCCTATTTGCAGAAACTAGGCGTCGGTGCCCTCTACGCTTCGCCCATCCTGCAGGCCACGCCTGGCAGTGCGCATGGCTACGACGGAACAAATCCCCAGCAACTCAATCCGGAAATTGGCACCGAACGCCAACTCAAGTCGCTGAGCCGCAAGCTCCGCCGCGAAGGTATTGGCTGGATTCAGGACATTGTGCCCAACCACCTGGCCTTCCATCCGCAAAACACGTGGCTGATGGACGTGCTCGAAAAGGGGAGCTATTCGGCCTACGCCGATTATTTTGATATTGACTGGCAAAGCCCGATTTACGATGGCCGCCTGATGGTGCCTTTTTTGGGTGATACGCTGGCGGCGGTTTTGGCCCGGGGCGAGCTCAGGCTAGGGCTGCACGAGGGTCGGCTGGGTATGCGTTACTTCGATGGCTTCTATCCGCTGCGCCCCGAGAGCTACGACCGATTGCTACGCGGCGAGCAACCCGAGCCACCCGCCGACCTGGCCGACCTGCTCACCGAGTGGGCCGAACGTGACCCGGCTGCTGATTACGCCACCGCCTGGGACGCCTGGCAGGCACGCCTCGCCGAGCGCCTGGCCCACGCACCGACGGCGGCTTTTGTGGAAGAAAACCTGCGGCAGGCCAGTGACGATCCGGCCCAATTACGCGCCCTGCTCGATGCCCAGCACTACGCCCTCTGCCACTGGCAGGAGACAGACCAGCGCCTTAACTATCGGCGGTTTTTTACGATCAACGGGCTAATTTGCCTGCGGGCTGAGGACGAGAAAGTATTCGAGGCCTATCATCAACGGATTGCCGAATGGCTAAAAGGCGGCATTTTGCAAGGACTGCGCGTGGATCACGTAGACGGACTGGCTGATCCGACTACCTACCTGGAGCGCCTTCGCCAACTGGCGGGGCCGGATGCCTACTTGATGGTAGAAAAAATCCTGGAACAGGACGAGTCGCTTCCCGCCCATTGGCCCGTGCAGGGCGAAACGGGCTACGGCTTTTTGGCGCTGGTCAACAACCTGCTGACCCGCGACCGCCACCAGGCTCGCTTTGCGCAGCGCTACGCCCGCCTGACCGACGACAAAACCCCCGTCGAAATTCAGATGCGGGAAAAAAAGGCGCTTATTCTTAGCCAGCAAATGGGAGGGGAATGGCAAAACCTCTACCGCCTGTTTCAGGAGTCGGCGCTGGTCAACGAAAACGACCTGGCCGCCCTGCCAGCCGATAGTCTCCGCCTGGCCATCGGCGATTTTCTGGTGCGGATGCCCGTGTACCGCTTCTACGGTCGTACCATGCCCCTGTCCACCGATGAGCAGCAGGCCGTGGCCGACGTGTGGGAGGCCGTCGCCGCCGATGACCCTGACCTGGCCCCGGCGGCCCACCTGCTGCGCGACGTGCTTTGCTTTCGGCCCCAGACGGCTGACCTGAAATACCGCGCCCGCGCCCTGCACTTCTACCAGCGCCTGATGCAATTCTCCGGCCCGGTGATGGCCAAAGGTGTTGAAGACACGCTCATGTACACCTATCATCGGCTGTTGGTGCACAACGAAGTGGGCAGCTCACTGATGCATTTCGGACTAGACGCCAAAGATTTCCACGCCCGGATGCAAGCGCGGCTCAAGGACACGCCGCACGCCCTCAACGCCACGGCCACCCACGATACCAAGCGGGGCGAAGACGTCCGTGCCCGGCTGCAAGTGCTGGCTGACCTGGGCGGAGAATGGTGGCGGACGGTGCCCGAATGGCTGTCGCTGACGCAAGATTTGCGGACAGACAACATGCCCGACGACCGCGACGCGTATTTTATTTTCCAGACGATCTTGGGCAGCTATCCTATGCCTGGCACAGCGGGCGCCGAAGCGGGCAGCCCGGCCGAAGCCGACTACCGCCAGCGGCTGGGTGCCTACCTGAGCAAGGCCCTCCGCGAAGCCAAGCGCCGCTCCGATTGGAACCAGCCCGACGAAGCCTACGAGGCGGCCGCCCAGCAATTTGCTCTCGGTCTGCTCGACCCCGCGCACCCCATCGCGCCGCTTTTTGGCGAATGGCGCCAGCGGGTGGCCGAGCTGGGTATGGTCAACAGCCTCACCCAACTCACGCTGAAAGCTACCTGTCCGGGCGTGCCCGACATCTACCAAGGCTGCGAAGACTGGGACCTCAGTTTCGTAGATCCCGACAACCGCCGCCCGGTAGACTACGCCGCTGCGGACAAACAACTCGACGAGCTATTGCTGATGGACGACGCCAGCCGTTGGCCTGCTTTGTGGGGCACCCGTACCGACGGGCGCATCAAACAGTGGCTTACCTACACGCTGCTGCACCTGCGGCGCGAACATCCAGACCTCTTTGCCGAAGGCGATTACCTGCCCCTGCGCGTAGCGGGCGAGCACCGTCGGCACGTGCTGGCGTTTGCCCGTCGCCATGGCACCGACTGGCTGGTGGTGGTGGCACCGCTCTACCCGGGCACGCTCAGCAAAACCGCAGGACAGTCCCTCGACCGTCTCGACTGGGGCGATACGCGCGTGGTGCTGCCCGCCGAAGTGCCCGACGGCTGGCACCACCTCCTGACCCGCACCTGCGGCACGCGTACGGGGCGGAACCTGGCCGTTGGCGAATTGTTTGCTGACGTCCCGCTGGCCGTCTTGCACCTGGCGCGTCCCGTGGGCGACCGGGGTGCCGGGCTGATGTTGCCCGTCACGGCTCTGCCCGCCGATTACGGCGTGGGCGACCTGGGTCCGGCGGCCCGCGCTTTTGTGGACAGGCTGGGTCGGGCGCGGCAAAGCTACTGGCAGATGCTCCCGCTCAACCCGACCGAGGCGGGCAGTGGCCACTCGCCCTACAGCTCGCGCTCCAGCATGGCGGG
>DAIMZG010000189.1:0-3765 GCA_036734065.1 Catalimonadaceae bacterium | reverse complement strand
ATCACCAATGCCGACGCCATCCACCCGGGCTACGGCTTTCTGTCCGAAAATGCCGAGTTTTCGAAGGTCTGCCAAGATTATCAGATCAAATTCATTGGGGCCAGCCCCGACATGATCGCCCGAATGGGCGACAAGGCCACGGCCAAGGAAACCATGCGACAGGCGGGCGTACCCGTCATTCCCGGCTCCGACGGCTTGCTGCCCTCGCTCGAAGAGGGCCAACGACTGGCTGTTGAAGTAGGCTATCCTATCATGCTCAAGGCCACCGCCGGGGGTGGCGGACGCGGCATGCGCTACGTGGCCCAACCCGCCGACTTCGAAAAGGCCTGGAAAGACGCCCGCGCCGAAGCCGGGGCTGCCTTCGGACACGATGGCTTGTACTTGGAAAAATTCGTCGAAGAGCCGCGCCACGTCGAGATCCAGATCGTGGGCGACCAGTTTGGCAACGTCAGTCACCTCTCAGAGCGCGACTGCTCTATCCAGCGGCGACACCAAAAACTGGTAGAAGAAACGCCTTCTCCCATCGTTACCGACGAATTGCGCGAGCAGATGGGCAATGCGGCCGTCAAGGGGGCGGCCTCTATCGGCTACGAAGGGGCCGGTACGATCGAGTTCTTGGTGGACAAGCACGGCGCGTTTTATTTTATGGAGATGAATACGCGCATCCAGGTAGAGCACCCCATCACCGAGGAGGTCACCAGTTTCGACCTGATCAAGGAACAGATAAAGGTAGCGGCCGGGGCGCGCGTATCGGGTCGTAACTACTACCCCGAAGCGTACGCCCTCGAGTGCCGCATCAATGCCGAAGACCCGGCGCACGGCTTTCGGCCTTCGCCGGGGCGGATCACCAACTTGCACCTGCCCGGCGGGCACGGCGTACGGGTGGATACGCACGTCTATTCGGGCTACACCATTCCGCCCTACTACGACTCGATGATTGCCAAACTGATTGTCTCGGCCCAAACCCGCGAAGAGGCAATTGTGCGCATGAAGCGCGCCTTGCAGGAGTTTATCATTGAGGGCGTCAAGACCACCATTCCCTTTCACATCCGGCTGATGGACGATCCGCAATTTCGGTCGGGTCAGTTTACCACCAAATTTCTGGAAACTTTCGATTTTAGCGGACTGGAATAGCCAGCACGGATGAGGGCATAGCCTTGTAAGTCATTATTACGTATCTTCATCGCAAGGCTATTTACCGCTCTCTTACTTGTTTTTATGTCTCAGTACAAGCACCATTATTATACCGACGAGGGGCCGATCATGCTCCGCGAATACGGGCGCAACATCCACAAACTGGCGGCGCACCTGCTCACCATCGAAGACCGCGAAGTACGCACGCGTTCGGCGCACACGCTCGTTGATCTCATGCGCCAGCTCAATCCGAACGTGCGCGACTCGCAGGAGTACACCCAAAACCTTTGGGATCACCTGTTCATCATGACCGACTTCCAACTCGACGTGGACAGTCCCTTTCCCATGCCCGAGCCTTCGGTGTTGGGCCGCAAACCCCAGCGCATGGACTATCCGGGCAGCAAGATGCGGTATCGCCACTACGGCCGCAACCTGCAGATGCTCATTGAGAAGGTAGCCGAACTACCCGAAGAGGCCCCCGAGCGCGACGGAGCCACGGTGTACTTGGGCCGGTTGATGAAGACTTTCTACACCATCTGGAACAAAGAGGGTGTGGACGACGAGGTGATCGTCGAGCAATTGCAAGCCCTCTCGCGCCGCAAGCTGACCCTCAGCTTGGATCGCATCAAGTCGCAGAATCTACTCGAAATCGGGCCTAACCGCCCCGATCCGCGCGTCACCCAGCGCAGCGAACCGCGCAACCCGCGTCGTAAGTCCGACAAACGCCACAAACGCCACAACCACTGATGTCTTCTTTCCGGATCGAAGGCGGCTACCAACTGCAGGGTGAGATTCACCCGCAGGGTGCCAAAAACGAGGCGCTGCAAATTCTCTGCGCCGTTTTGCTCACGGCTCAGCCCGTCGAAATACGCAACGTGCCCGACATCCGGGACGTCAACAAGCTCATCGAACTGCTCGCCTCGATGGGGGTAAAGGTGGAAAAGCTCGGTGACGACGCCTACCGATTTCAGGCCGACCAAGTCCACCTCGACTACCTCAACACCCCCGAATATGCCCGGCAGGCCGAGGCCCTGCGCGGCTCGATTATGCTCTTGGGGCCCATGTTGGCCCGTTTCGGGCAGGCCCGCACCCCCAAACCCGGTGGCGACAAAATTGGGCGCCGTCGCCTCGACACGCACTTTCTGGGTCTCGAAAAGCTGGGCGCTAAGTTCAACTACAACAGCCGCGAGGGGCACTATTACATTGACGGTACCCAACTGAAGGGTACGTACATCCTGCTCGACGAAGCCTCCGTAACGGGAACGGCCAACGTGGTGATGGCGGCCGCCTTGGCCAAGGGTACCACCACCCTCTACAATGCCGCCTGCGAGCCGTACCTCCAGCAATTGTGCGCCATGCTGGTGCGGATGGGCGCCAAAATTGATGGCATTGGCTCGAACTTGCTCAGGATTGAAGGCGTGGCCGAACTGGGCGGCACCGAACACACCATGCTGCCCGACATGATCGAGATCGGCAGTTTTATTGGGATGGCCGCCATGACGGGCTCGAAGATCACCATCAAAAACGCCCGCGTGGATCAACTGGGCATCATCCCCGACATTTTCCGACGCCTGGGCATCCGGCTCGAAATTCAGGGCGACGACATCCACATCCCTACCCACTACCACTACGAAGTGGAGTCTTTCATTGACGGCTCTACGCTGACGGTGGCCGACGCGCCCTGGCCCGGCTTTACGCCCGACCTGCTGAGCATTGTGCTGGTGACGGCTACCCAGGCCAAAGGCACCGTGCTCGTCCACCAGAAAATGTTTGAGAGTCGCCTGTTTTTCGTGGACAAGCTCATTGACATGGGCGCTCAAATCATCCTCTGCGATCCGCACCGCGCCACGGTCATCGGTCTCGACCGCCAAAAAGCCCTGCGCGGCGTCCGGATGACCTCGCCCGACATTCGGGCCGGGGTGGCCTTGCTCATCGCGGCCCTTTCGGCCGAAGGCACCAGCATTATTGACAACATTGAGCAAATTGACCGCGGCTACCAACGTATTGACGAGCGACTGCGGGCGCTCGGTGCCCGCATCGAACGCCTATGACCTACCTCGCCCGACATAGCGGCTGGCTGCTGGTCCTGCTGCTGCTGGCCTGCTCGACCCCGCAACCCGAAACCGAGCGCCCCGAACTGTGCGACTGCGTGCCCGCGGCGGGCGCCTCCTGGAACGGACAACTCAGCGAGAAATGCATGGAGATGTGCGTCGAAAAGTTTGGGCCTACCCTCGAAGGTATGGAAGAATGGTTTCAGGAAAACTGCCAATTCGATCCGGCCGGGTCTTCACCTCACACGCCCAACGACGGCGTGACGACCTGAGATAAAATTCTGCTCAGCCAATTTTTTTGAACGGTTATCCCCGCTTGACGGGTATCTTCCGCCCGTGCCGAAACATCTTCTCCGCGGCTGGCTGTGGCTGCTGATAGCGGGCAGCACCGTACCGACCGCTGCGGGCCAGGGCCAATGGCTGATGGTCGGCGAACCCTTCCGGATAGGCCTTCAGACCGGCTACGGCGCCCAACACATCGGACCGCTCGCGCTCGACGTGGCCTACGAATACCACGTCTGGTTTTTTCAGGTGCAATTGGGCAAGGCCCTTGTCCGGCGGCACAACTGGTCCCTCGAAG
>DAIMZG010000188.1:0-3804 GCA_036734065.1 Catalimonadaceae bacterium | reverse complement strand
GCGCTTCCGCCGTCAGGGCGGCGATCCGGAGGCCGTCGCGTTTGTCTTGCGCCGCGCGGCTTTCCGTCGCCCGAATGGGCAAAAATGTGAACGTCAGCACCACCCGGGCCAGAATGGCCAGGGCAATGAGTTGCAACAGGGTATACTGAGGCCGCCGGAGATGGAACCACAGCAAGCTCCCGGTGACCAGCGTGGCCAGCACCGCCGTGGTCCAGGGGTGCGGCAGCGCGACGTTCGGCGGCCAGGCGGGCAGGCTCATCATGGCCAGCCCAAAGGCCACTAGCAGGCCGCGCGTCACGTACGGCAGCACCCGCGTGCGCCAGTCGGCCGCGACTGGGTGGGCCAGGTACGCGTACGTGAGCACCATCACCACCAGCGGGTAGAGCATGTACACGTAGCGCGAGCGCGTGCCCGGCGACAGCCAATACACCAGCACGTTGGCCGCCAGCATCAGCAACACAAAGCGGATAAAGCCATTGCGCCGCAGCCGCCCCCCGATGCCCGGCGCGGCCACGAACAACAGCAGCAAAGACGCCGGGGCCACGTTTTGCAACGTCTGGAGCGGAAAGCGCACCAGGTGCGTCAGCAGCGCCGTCAGTTGGTTTTCGAAGACGGTCCGCTCGCTGGCCTGCGAGAGCAGCGTTTCTTCACCCACCACGAACAACAGCGGGTCGTGGTAGCGGCTGTATCCGTAGAGGTACCCACCCACCACCAGCACATACACGCCGATACCCACCGCGTGCGCCCCGCTCAGCAGCCCTCGCCAGTCGCGGCGCCACGCAAAAAAGCTGCCCAGCGACAGGGCCAGAAACAGCGGCGAGGGCAGGCCCATCGTCAGCGTACCGACGGCACCCAGCAAATAGGTGCTTACAAAAAGCGCGTAGGGCTGGCGGCGTTCGTAGAAATGAAAAATGGTGAAAAAGCTCCCCAGCGTCACCAGCGAATAGAACAGGTTGATTTCTCCGGCCGTGAAGGAAAAGTAATAGAGAATGTCGGCCATCGTTAGCGTAAGCAATCCCGCGTAGAGGCCAAAGGTGCGGCTCACGTAGCGCTGGCCCACGGCGTACACCAGTCCGCCCATCCCCAAAAACGAACACAGCGACAGCACCCGCACCGCAAACTCCGAATACGTGCCCGTCAGGTAATAGCCCGCGATGATCACCCAGTTGAAGAAAGGTGGCTTTTTGTGATACAACTCGCCAAATTCGGTGGGCACCAACCAGTTGCCGTTGAAGATCATTTCAAGGGCGATCAGGGCGCGGCGCGGCTCTTCCAGGATGAGCGGGCTCAGGCCCGCCCGAAAGAGCAAGGCAAAAGCCAGCAGTCCGTACAGCCCAAAGGCCAAGCGTTGCCCCGTAGTATCCAGCGTACGCAACGGAACTTGGGGCAGGGTTTTTTCGGACGGAGGCGCAGCCATAGACACCGCCTCAGGACTGGAAATGTTGCCAGCCCTGGGCTTGCAGCGGGAGCAATTGCTCGCCCCGGGTGAGCAGGCGCGCCCCCTCGGCGGCGGGCTTGACGATGCCAACGGGCAGCGCGTCGGGCAGGTGACGGATTTTCTCGAAGTCGTGCACCGACAAGGTGAAGAGCAACTCATAGTCCTCGCCGCCGTTGAGGGCGCACATGGCCGGATCGAGGCGAAACTCGTCGGCGGCCTGCCCGGTGCGGTTGTCCACCGGAATCTTGTCTTCGTAGAGCAAAGCCCCCACTTCCGACTGCTGGCAGAGGTGCAGCACCTCCGAGGCCAGCCCGTCCGAAATGTCAATCATCGCGTGGGGTACCACGCCCAGCGTACGAAACTCGTGGATAAAGTCGAGACGAGCGCGGGGCCGCAACTGCCGCCCGACCACATATTCGTAATTTTCCAACTGGGGCTGCATATCGGGATCAGCCAGAAAGGCCGCCTTTTCGCGGGCCAGCACTTGCAAGCCTACGTAAGCCGCGCCCAAGTCGCCCGTCACGCAGATGACATCATTGGGCTGAGCACCTTTGCGATAGCAGAGCTGGTCGCGGGCCGCCGTGCCGACCACCGTCACCGAAATGGCCAGCCCAGCGGGCGAAGCGGTCGTATCGCCCCCCACCAAGTCCACATCGTAGTCATCGCAAGCCTGGCGGATGCCTTCGTAAAGGGCGTCGACAGCCTCGACTGAAAAGCGGTTGCTCAGGGCCAGGCTGACCGTCACGTGCCGGGGCAGTCCGTTCATGGCCGCAATGTCGGAGACGTTGACAGCAATGGCCTTATAGCCCAGGTGCGGCAGCGGCATGTAGCTCAGGTCGAAATGAATGCCTTCCACGAGCATATCGGTCGAAAGCAGCACGGGATCACCGCCGTAATCGAGCACGGCGGCGTCGTCGCCGATGCCCAACAATGTGGAAGGTTGACGGGGAGAGAAGCCCCGCCGGAAGCGGTCAATCAGGCCAAATTCGCCCAGTTGGGCGATGGGGGTATGCGAAGGTGTATCCATTAAAGCGGGAGCGGCGCCGACCCGTAGGGCGGGCGCAGGAGGGTGTTGATGTCCTGATAGCGCAGCGATACCTCAGGGAGGCCCGCGGCGTGGGGGGCAATTTCGTAGCTGTTGTATTGAAACACAATCCGGTCTTCGAGCAGGCCGAAGTTGCGCGGCAAGTAGAATTCTTCTTCTTCGAACCAGTAGCCCGCATCTTTCCACGATTGGCGCGCGGGAATGTTGTACTTACGACGAAAGGACTGCTCGGCCAGTCGGGTTAGCGCAGTGTCGGCTTGGGGATAAAAAACGTCTTCCCACTCAATCACCTTGCCATTGGCCGGCCGAAGGTTAATATACTGAGCAAAGCCGTTGGGGTGCGCACCACCCGTGTTTTCATAGGTAATCATTTCCAGGCAGAGCACCTGCGGCGACTGGTGAGCAACTTTAACTCTGCGCTCGAATTGCCAGGGTTTGGTTGTCACGACGCCTTCTTCTTGGCTGATGCGCTGGTAATAGAGCAAGAGGCTGTCGCGCCCTGCCCCCTCAAGCAAGGCGTTCACCGCCGAACGCAGAGGGGGGGAAGCAAAACGCGGGTAGCGCATCACGATCTCCACGCAGAACCCCCGATTACAGTCGCCCATCTGCGACTCCTCCACGATGGGTTCGAAGCGCAGGCTGTCGTAGCGGGGGCTGTCCATGGTGGCCGTGTCGAGGCGCACCACGGCCGTGTCGGGGGCCGAAGCCCGCTCTTCGGGCGGGCGCTGCCGAAACTCACACCCCATCCAGACAAGCACTGCCAGGATCAGCAGGCTTCCGGTTCTCGCGTTTTTCATGCTTACCGCAATTAGAGAAAGGTCAAATATAAGACAGAATGCGCGGACGACGGCCAGCCTGCGCCCCGGCCGTCTGCCGTCAGTTGACGTAGGGCGAATGCCCTTTCGTTTTGTAGTTTTACGTCGTTCAAATCCAAATCTCATATCCATGGAATACCGCATCGAAAAGGATACGATGGGCGAAGTACACGTGCCCGCCGACAAATACTGGGGCGCCCAGACGCAGCGCAGCCGCGAAAACTTCCCCATCGGTGGCCAGCACATGCCGATGGAAATCATCTACGCCTTTGCCGTGCTCAAAAAGGCCGCTGCCCTCACCAACCACGATCTGGGCGTGCTCACGCAGGAAAAGGCCGACATCATCGCCCGGGCCTGCGACGAGATTCTGACGGGCCAGCACGACGCCGAGTTTCCGCTGGTGGTCTGGCAGACGGGCTCGGGCACGCAGTCGAACATGAACGTCAACGAAGTGGTGGCCAACCGCGCCCACGTGCTGATGGGCGGCCAACTGAGCGATGCCAAAA
>DAIMZG010000187.1:0-3812 GCA_036734065.1 Catalimonadaceae bacterium | reverse complement strand
TCGGCATTGCCGATGATCAGCCCCAGGGCCTGCGCTGCCGAAGGCGCCTTGCCCTCGGTTAGCTGCGAAAGCTGGGGCCAGATGCCGCGGAGCGTCACCTCGGTGACCGTAGCCCCCGCGGCCGTCAGTTGCCCGGCCGTTTCGCGGATGCCCGTGATGCCCAGGCCGACCAGCGTCACGAGCACCACCGTCAGCACGGGCAGCAGGGCGTTGAACCACCGCAGCGGCAGGCCGGGGGCGGGGGCAAAGGCTTCGTCGCCGCGGGTCTCGACGGTGGTGTCGGCATCGGGGTTGACCTGACCCGTTTGCCGGGCGCGGCGCTCGGCCCGCAGCATCGGCCCGAAGTCGCGGCCACTGCCGATCAGCATCAGGATGAACGCCAGCGTAAAGACCGGATAGAACGAAAAGCGCAGCGAGTTGAGGAACATCGAATAGGCCCCTTCCCGAATGCCGAGCGACGCGCTGGCGTCTTTGATATAGCCGATCTCGGCCCCGATCCAGGTCGTGACGAAGGCCACCGCCGCCACGGGCGCGGCGGTGCTGTCCACCACGTAGGCCAGCTTTTCGCGCGAGACGCGGAAGCGGTCCGTCACGGGCCGCATGGTGTTGCCCACAATGAGCAGGTTGGCGTAGTCGTCGAAGAAGATGGCCACGCCCAGCAGCCAGGTGATGAGTTGCGTGCTGCGGGCCGAGCGGGCGTAGCGCGAAAGCTGCACAACGATGCCCGCCATGCCGCCGTTGCGCGAGATGACGGCCACCATGCCACCAATCACGATCGAGAAGATGATCACCGAGGCGTGTCCGCGGTCGAGCAGGGCGTTGATGACGTACGTGTCCACCGTGGCCAGCAGGGCACTGAGCCAGTCGAGCGGTGCCCAGCCGCGCAGCAGCAAGACACCAGCAAAAATGCCCACAAACAGCGAGAGCATTACTTCCCGGAAGATCAGCGCCATCACAATGGCCAGCAGGGGCGGCAGCAGGCTCAGCCAAGGCGGCAGATAACGGTATTGCACCACCTGCGCCTGGCCGCTGGCCACGGCCGTGATGCGTTGGCTGCCCTCGGGGCGGGCCACTACGGTCAGCGTGCCCCGGCCGCGCACGAAAGCTACTACCTGCTCGGCCTGGCCGTCGGGCCGAAAGCGGTAGCGACCCTGCTGCAACGTGTCGGGCTGGCCGGCCGCGTCGAGGGCCGTGAGGGTCAGCGTGAGGGTTTGCGGCCCGATGGCCACGGCTGGCCCCTCCACGGCAAAGCCGGGCAGGGGCGCAAAGCCGCTCACCGAAATTTGGTAGGTATTAGCGCCTTGCGGGCGCACCTGAATGTCCTGGCCAACGGCCGTCAGTGCCCAGAGGCACAGCCAAGTGCTGCCTAGCAGCGTAGCGAAGAAGTGTAGCAAGCGGTGCGTAGCAATTGAATGAACGTCCAAAATAAGGCGCATCGGCCAAAGATGCTACGCCCCGCTTTGCTTTGGCTCATCAAGCGGCAGGTTGATCCCGTTCGAATGGCGTACAATCCGTATTTTTGGGCATGATCGTAGTCACCGGAGCGGCCGGCTTTATCGGCAGCGCACTCATTGCCCGGCTCAACGCCGCCAACTTCAACGACATTGTGGCCGTGGACGACTTCGGTCGTACCGACAAGGCTCCCAACTTGGCGGGCAAGCGTTTGCTGGCCCGCGTCGAGCGCGAGGTCTTCTTCGATTGGCTCGACGCGCACCACGCGCAGACCGAGTTTATCTTTCACCTCGGGGCCCGCACCGACACCACCGAGTTTGACGTGTCCGTCTTCGACCACCTCAACCTGGGCTATTCGCAGCGCGTGTGGCGGGCCTGCTGCGCTTACCAGTTACCACTGGTGTACGCCTCGTCGGCGGCCACCTACGGCCTGGGCGAGCACGGCTACGCCGACCGCCACGACGTGGTGGCCCACCTTTGCCCGCTCAATCCCTACGGCGATTCCAAAAACGACTTCGACCGCTGGGCATTGGCGCAAACCGAGCAGCCCTTTTTCTGGGCCGGCCTCAAGTTTTTCAACGTCTATGGGCCCAACGAATACCACAAGGGCCGCATGGCCTCGGTGATCCTGCACGCCTTCCGGCAGATTGGGCAGACGGGCCAGATGCAGCTTTTCCGCTCGCACCACCCCGACTACCGCGACGGCGAGCAGCAGCGGGATTTTATCTACGTCAAGGACGTGGTGGACATTGCCTATTTCCTGATGCACCACCGCCGCGACAGCGGCCTCTACAACGTCGGCACGGGCGCGGCCCGCACGTTCCTCGACCTGGTACGGGCCACCTTCCGGGCCATGGAGCGGCTCGAGCGCATCAGTTTTGTGGACACCCCCGCCGACATCCGCGACAAGTACCAGTACTTCACCGAGGCGCCGATGGAAAAGCTCCGCAGCATTGGGTACACGGCACCTTTCCACACGCTGGAGGCGGGCGTAAAAGATTACGTAACAAGCTATTTGAATAAGGGAGAATATTATTAAATTTCAGGACTTGCCGTTCCTGTCCCTTTTTTCTGACCTCCCCGCCTGTTATGAAAAAACACCTCCTGTTCCTCGCTTTCTGCGGAATTTCGCTGGGTCTCTACGCTCAGGAAATCACCCCCGCTGAGGCGCCAGCGCGCGTGCGCGAACTGGGTCTCGCCTCTCACCTCTTCGACCGTTACGACAACGACATTCAGTTCCTGTTCCGCTTCGGAAACCAAAAGGCCGTTTGGCGCACGATGGGTACAGTGGCGGGTGCCCGGGACTGGGATCGGTCGAGGCCAGACTTTAGGGGCGGCTATCGCTTCTCGCTGGCGGGCGGACGCGAATACCGCCACGCCATCACGCGCTGGCTGGAAGTGCGCGGTGGTGCTGAGTTGGTATTCGGCCGCGCGCAGACTCAGTTCTCAACGCCGACGCAAAATGTACCCGGCCCGGTAGAGGTAAGCGATTATAACATGCGCGTGGGGGCCCGCCTGGTGGGGGGAGTTAACTTCCTGATCGGCCAGCGAGTAATCCTTGGCATGGAGGTACTTCCTGGTGCTACTTATTTCTGGGGACAGAACCAGTTCAGCGACGCTGGTGGGCGACTGGTACCCAGCCGCTACCAGAATTTTTACATGGATATTCCCCGTGCTCCCCTACTGGTTTCGGCGGCGTATCGCTTCTAAGAGACTATGTTAGATATAGTAAGTTATAAACTTTAATCCTCCCGTTCCAAATGAAAAAACATCTTCTTTGGCTTATTTGCTGCGGGCTTCCGCTGGGCCTCTGCGCCCAAGAAACCGCCCCTACCGGAACTCCGGCCCGCGTGCGCGAAGTGGGGCTGGCCAATTTCCCCGCTCGTGGCCTCGACAATGGCATGCACACCCTGTTCCGGTTTGGCAACGAGCGGGCCGTTTGGCGTACGATGGGTTCGTTCGCGGGTACTCGCTCTTCGTTTAATTCCAGTCTGGACGTATCGTTGGCGGGCGGGCGCGAGTATCGCTACCGGATCGCACGCTGGCTAGAGATACGCGGCGGAGGGGAACTAGCCTTGCGACGCGGTCACTACACCCTGAGGGAATCCCGCCTGCCAATGAACACATTTCCCGATCCGCTAATAGTGCGCGACCGCAACACGCAACTAGGCGCCCGACTGGTTGGTGGCGTCAATTTTCTGGTGGCGCAGCGGATGGTACTGGGTGCTGAATTACTCCCCGGTTTCACCTATAACCGGCGCACCTTCCGTGATTCGAATGGATTTACCAATATTTCTTCCTCTAATAACTTTAACTTTTCCCGGCCGCCCCTGCTGATTTCGGCCGCATATCGCTTCTGA
>DAIMZG010000186.1:0-3851 GCA_036734065.1 Catalimonadaceae bacterium | reverse complement strand
TCGGCGTAGTAGGCCCACTGCCGCACCAGGCGGTCGTTGCGGCCCACCCAGACGTAGTAGCGGTTTTGGGGGGTGAGGCCCACGCTGTCGAAGCGGAGGGCGAGCACGTCGGCGGCCTGTCCGGCCTGCGTGGTGTCGGGGCCGAGGTAGGCGAGCCGCACGCCCTCGTCGCGGAGCTTGAAGGGCATCACGAGCCAGTAGCTGTCGTTGATCCAGTAGGCCCGGGCCTTTTCGAGCTGGGCGGCCAGCGAGTCGGGCTGGGTCACGAGCTGGCCGTTGGCCCGCACCGAGCCGCCCGGCGCGTCAAGGTTGAAGACAGCCTCGAAGTCGTCGCGCAGCGACACCACGCGTACGTCGCCCGTGGCCTTGTCCCACCAGAGGCGGCGCACGCCGAAGAAGTTCCAGGTCAGGAGGCGGGTTTGGTCCCAGGCGGTTTGTCCGCCCATGGCCGCCAGCACCGAGTCGGCCAGGGCGGCGGCCTTCGGGTCGGCAGTCCCCAGGCGGGCGACTGGGGCTTCGGTCGTCGGAATTTGGGCAGACGGGTCGGTAGCGTTGTCGGGTGCGGCGGGACGTCCGCAAGCCAGCAGCAGGCCTAACCCGCAAAGGGGCCCAATGCGTAATAGCATGTTCATGCGCAGCAGATTAAATTGAGTCCTAAACTTACGCTGCCCGGTTTGGTTTTCCGGCGGCATTTATCAATTTTCACCCTGCATCAGATACCCCATGAAAGCGATCATCCCCGTGGCTGGCGTAGGTTCCCGCCTCCGTCCGCATACCCACACCCAACCCAAAGCCCTGGTGCCCGTGGCGGGCAAGGCCATCCTGGCGCACATTATTGACGACCTGGTGGCCAGCGGCGTCGAAGACTTCGTGCTGGTGGTGGGCTACCTGGCCGACAAGATTGAGTCGTTCGTACAGAAGCATTACCAGCACCTGCGCATCGAGCTGGTGATGCAGGAACCCCGGCGGGGCATCGCCCACGCCCTCTGGATGGCCAAGGCCCAGATCGAGCAGGAAGAAAACGTGCTCATCGTGCTGGGCGACTCGATCGTCACGCTCGACCTGGCCGAGCTGCTGGCCGCTCCGGGCTCGGTGGTAGGGGTTAAGAAAGTGGACGTGCCGGGCCAGTTCGGCGTAGCCGAAACCAATGGCGACGGCATCATCCGGCGGCTGATCGAAAAACCGCGCATCCCCAAGTCGAACCTGGCCCTGGTGGGCATTTATAAGATTCACCAGCCCACCCGGTTGCTGGCGGCCATTGCGTACATCATGGAACACGACATCCGCAGCATGGGCGAGTTTCATCTGACTGATGCGCTCATGTACATGATCGAGCAGGGAGAGGTGATCCGCACGGCGTCCGTCCGCAATTGGTTCGACTGTGGCCGCAAAGAAACCCTACTGGAAGCCAACGCCATTTTGCTCAGTCGCGCCCCGCGCACGGGTGTGCTGTCGGCCGAGCAGGCCGCCCACCTTTTTCCGGGCACCATCATCGTTCCGCCCGTCAGCATCGGCGAGCACTGCCGCATCGAAAATTCCATCATCGGGCCCAACGTAGCCATCGGCGATTTCTCCGAAATCCGCCATTCCATCATTCGCGACACCATCGTAGGCTCCTACAGCGAATTACACCGGGCCGTGCTCGACCACTCCATCATCGGTAACGACACCTCGCTGAAGGGCCTGAGCCAGAGCCTCAACATTGGCGACGACACCGAGATTGACTTCAACCCCCAGTAGGTGAACAGTAATTGAAAAGGCCACCCGTATCCGAGCCGCGGAGGTCTCGTCGCCTGGCGATCCGGATAAGATAGAGGGAAACAAAGGGCTATGCGCAAAAAAAAGCCAGTCGCAGGCGCGACTGGCTTTTACACTTTTATCACAAAATATTATCTGATTGCGAACTTAACCACTTTGGTGTGGGCGCCTTGGCGTACCGAAAGGGTGTAAACGCCGTTGGGCAGTTCCAGCCACGTGTGCAGGGCCAGGCCATTGGCGAGGGCTTGCGAAGGCACCTCGCGCACCAGCAATTGGCGGCCGTACACGTCGTGGATCAGTACGGTAGTACGCTCGGCCAGCGGGGCCGACGTGATGCGCAGTTGGGCTACACCGCGGCCCGACGGGTTGGGATATACCTCGGCTTGCAAGCCCGCCCAGCCGTCGGGATGGTCGAAGATGACCACGTCGGAGTGCGAAAACTGGCCGTCGAAGTCCACTTGGCGGAGGCGGTAGTAGTTCCGGCCGTAGTAGGGAAACAAGTCGTCGAAGGCGTAGGCCTGGAGGGTCTGGCTCTGGCCCTGACCCCGTACGCGGCCCACGTTTTCCCAGTCTTGGCCGTTGGCCGAACGCTGTACCTCGAAATAGTCATTGTCTTGCTCGCTGGCCGTTTGCCAGGTGAGACGGGCCGCCGAACCGGCGGGCGCCACGGCGATGTGCAGCCAGGCGACGGGCAGGGGGTTGGAGTTGTCCCCGGAGCCCAGCGTAAAGACGCGCTCGCTGAACGACACCCGCGTGGCGGAGGCGAACGAGCCTCCGTTGACGGTGTGGCCGTCGCTAAATTGCTGACCGCCAAAGTTGTCCCAACGCGCGGTGTTGCCGTTCCAACTTACTACTTGCATGGTCTCGCGCTCGTTGGTGTTTTCGGACACTAGGCTGTTGGTGCGCCACGAGATGCCCACTCGGGCCGAAGCACCGGTGGGCGTGGGGCTGCCGTCGGTGATGCGCCAGTATTCGCCCTGGGCGATACCGGCAATCTGCTGCGGTTGTGCAGGTGTAAAGTTGCTCACCAGGCCGTCGAGGCGGGGGTTGCTGACAAAATACTCGGCGTCCCAGGTGGCGCTCGTAACGGGGCTGAGGTGCTGCACCTCCAGCAACTGTGCGGGGGCGTATTGGTCGCCCTTGCCCACCGGGAAGGTGAAGCTGTTGCCGTTGGCCATGAGCTTGTAGAGACGACCGCTCACAAACGAAGTCGCCGAACCACCCGTAACTACGGCGTTGGCCTGCAGGGTGAAAGGCTGGCTGCCGGGGAAGATGTTGCCCTGCGTGAGCAGCAACTCGGTGGTGACGGCCACAGGGCCGTTCAACTGTACACCCGCAGCGTTGCGCACTTCCATCCGGTGGAAAGTCTGGCCCGAAGCCTGGAAGTTGCCCTCCACACGCTGCAGCGCCGTACCGCGGAAGACGAAGCGGGCGGCATTGGTGCCACCGGTGAACGTGCCACCCGTGCGACGCAGGTTGCCCATTAGCCAGACTTCACCCCCCGTACCGACGCTGAATTGCCCTCCGGTGATAAGTAAAAGTTGGCCAATTTCGGTGCGGCCCTGTTCGGCAGCCAGAAATCTCCCTCCGGTCATGTGTAAGGTGTCAGCGATGATAATCGTACCCCGGCGGCGCTGAAAATCGCCACTCCGTACGTACATGCTTTTGTTTACGCGGATGGTACGGTGGCTACCGTTGTTGAGTACAGGCCCAGCAACGACCAGCGAGTCGCATATCTGGATGTTATTGTTGGGCAGGTTGCGTGTGCCCGTACCCCGGAAGTGTACCCGGCGGACGGTGGGGATGCTACCCAGTACGCTGTACGTGCCCGAACCCGTATATTCAAGGCCACCACCTGTACAGGTGAGAAAACTTTCGTATTGTCCGGCGGGCATGACACTGCTGCTTAGGCGAATGGTGCCCTGCCCAGATACGTCGCCCAGGTTGTGGCCGATAGTGGTACTTGGTACCAGCACGGCGCCTTCCTGGATTTCGAGACGGCTGAAGACCACATTGGACTGATCTAGCACGAGCGTATCGCCCGTCAAGATGCGGGCAATGGCGCCCGAAGAGGGCGAAAAGCCACTCTGCCA
>DAIMZG010000185.1:605-3877 GCA_036734065.1 Catalimonadaceae bacterium | reverse complement strand
ATCTTCCGATAGGCCCGAATGTTCTCGTTCGACAGGCGCAGGTCGCGCACTTCGCGGGGTACCAATGGGCGGTGCGTATATTTCTCGATGAGCGAATCAATAGCCTCATTGTTGCTACGAATCTGATCCCGCACGCGGACAGTGGGCGTTTCGCGACTACCAAAGACGAACTCTTCGAGGTTCAACCGATTCTGATACAATTTTTCCAAGATCAACGATACGTCGAGGGCCGGTTCGAGGCGATCACGGTACATTCGGTCGAACTGACCGTTGATCTGGTTGACTTCTAGCACACCAATCACGCCGATAGCCATGGCCAGCAAAAACATCATTATAAAGCCTGCCAACCAGTTCTGACTGCTCGGCGGAGGAACAGTTACTTTCATGAGGGATCATTTTCGGCCGCAAATTAACCGAAGGGAACAAAAACGCGTTTTGTCAGCGAAGAATCTATGCGTTTGTCGGCCCGATGTGGGTTTGACTACCTTTGCAATAAACGACCACTTTTATGTACTACAACTCCATCGTCGAAACCATCGGCCGCACCCCGCTGATTCGCCTCAACCGCGTCAACCAGGGCATTGCGGGCACCATTCTGGTCAAAGTAGAATATTTCAATCCGGGCAACTCGGTCAAAGACCGCATCGCCATCCGGATGATTGAAGACGCCGAGCGGGCGGGCAAAATTCGGCCCGGTGGCACGATCATCGAAGGCACTTCGGGCAATACGGGCATGGGCCTTGCCTTGGCGGCCATTGCCAAAGGCTACAAGTGCATTTTCACCATGTCCGACAAACAGTCGCAGGAGAAAATTGACATTCTGCGGGCCGTGGGTGCCGAAGTCGTCGTGTGCCCCACCAATGTGGCCCCCGAAGACCCGCGCTCCTACTACTCCGTGGCCAAGCGGCTCAACCAAGAGATCAAAAACTCTTTTTATCCCAATCAGTATGACAACCTCTCGAACCGGGCCGCCCACTACGACACCACCGGGCCGGAAATCTGGGAGGCTACCGAAGGCAAAATTACCCACTTCGCCGCCGGCGTGGGCACGGGCGGCACCATTTCGGGTACTTCGCAGTACCTCAAAGAGCAGCGCCCCGACCTCGTTACGGTGGGCATTGACACCTACGGGTCGGTATTCAAAAAGTACAAGGAGACGGGCCAGTTCGACGAAAACGAAATCTATCCCTACCTCACCGAAGGCATTGGCGAAGACATCCTGCCCAAAAATGTAGATTTCGACCTGATTGATCATTTTATAAAGGTCACCGACAAGGATGCGGCCATCACCACCCGGCGCCTGGCCCGCGAAGAAGGGCTGTTCATCGGCTGGTCGTGCGGATCGGCCGCCCACGGTGCCCTCGAGTACGCCCGCGAGCACCTGCGCGAAGGCGACCTGATGGTCATTATTCTGCCGGACCACGGCACGCGCTACCTCAAAAAGATCTACAACGATGCGTGGATGAAAGACCACGGCTTTCTGGAATCACGGCAGTTTGCCACGGCCAAAGACATTGTCCGGCGGCGCAACGGCCACAGCCAACTCGTTACCATCGCCGAAGATAGTTCGGTGGGCGATGCCGTACGGCTGCTCAACCAGGAAGGCATTTCCCAAATCCCAGTGATGGGCCGGGACGGGCACATTGTGGGTAGCCTGACCGACCGTCGGGTGCTGACGCAACTCATCGAAACGCCCGAAATCAAGACGCAACCCGTACGCGAAATGATGGACCCCCCCTTCAAGTTTGTGGGGATGGACAATACGCTCGACGTGCTTTCTTCGCTCATTGACCGGGAAAACAAAGCCTTGCTCGTGCGCGACGAGCAGAACCGGATTCACATCATCACGCAGGCCGACTTGCTCGAGGCCCTGGCCAACTAGATTTGCCTTTCGAGCCGGAAAGTGAAGCTCAGTTCCTGGCCATCGCGCAACACGCGCAGCCGGAGACGTTTGCCCGGCTGGCTGCGGAGCAGGGTGATCAGGTCGTCGAGCGTGTAGCGGGAGGCATGCTGGCCGTTGACGGTGATCAGTTCGTCTTCGGGGGCCAGCCCTGCCCGGTCGGCGGGTGAGCCGGGGATGACCTGCTCGATGACATAAAACCGTAGTCCCGGCATGGGGGTGTAGAGCTCGAGGCCGCTCAGGTCGTGCTCGATGGGCTGGCGAAAAGCGGCTTGCGGGCGCAAGTACATCGTTTGGCGCGGATAGTCGAAGATGACCTCGAAGCGGCGCAGCACGTCGGCGCCCACCAAGCCCTGCCGCCCTTGGTGGGCGCTCATACCGCTGAGGGCCGCTTCGTCGGGAAAGGCCGTAGGGATGTCGTGCAGTTCGAAGTCGCCGATGCGCAGGGCCTTCACCCGCCCGAGGTGGCCGCACACGTTGCCGCGCAGCCCCCGACCAATGTACGCCTCCACGGTTTTTTCGGGTAGCGAAAGATCGTCGTGTCGGTGGCAATCGAGCGAGAGGGCCAGGCTGGCCCCCGTGTCAATCAGCAGCCGGGCCGTGGCTTGTGTGCCGTCGGCCTGCGCAACCTCCACGCGGACGTAGGGCTT
Organism: Catalimonadaceae bacterium; assembly: GCA_036734065.1. Lineage (GTDB taxonomy): Bacteria > Bacteroidota > Bacteroidia > Cytophagales > Flexibacteraceae > DAIMZG01. The sequence goes on along the minus strand of DAIMZG010000185.1, from coordinate 1,327 downwards.
TCCCTGCTCAATTTCAATGGGAATGGCCTGGTGTTTTCGTTTGCCCGAAAGCCGAAAGCGGGCCGGGTCGTAGAGGGTGAGCGTACGGGCCTGGTAGTCTATCCGGACGATTTTGTCCTTGAAAAGGTCGTAGCCCAGCAAGCCGTGAATGGGCACGCCCAACTTGGTAGAGAGCATAAAAATGTCTTGCATTAGCACGAACAGGTGCTGGTTGTGGCTGGAAAGACCTGCCAGGTGAAAGGCATTGCCGTAGGAGTGCAACACCTCGACGTCTTCGCCTTCGCCGAGGCCGCTGAGCGAGGTGCGCCGGAAGTAGGACAGATCCAGCGATTCGCCCGCGTGCAGGCTGGTGAGCAGGGCCGTCTGTACGCCCGTGTCCACCACAAAGCGCATCGTATCCGAATTGTTGATGCGCAGCGGCACAATCATCAGGTTGTGCACCATCTGGAAGGGGATCACGACCTTGCGCTGCTTCTTGGTGAAGTAAAATTCGCCCGGCATGGCCCCGTTGGGCAAGTTTGGCTGCGCGTGGGTGCTAAGGCCAAACAGAAGCAGGCCCATCAGCCAGCACCATTTATCCCGGAAAAAAGTAAGACGAGCGTACATAGCAGGCAACGAAAAGATTATAAGATAATAATATTTTCGTTGTCTGCGTACGGGCGGCCCCGCGTACGGGCGGCCCCGCGTACGGGCGGCCCCGCGTACGGGCGGCCCCGCGTACG
>DAIMZG010000185.1:0-505 GCA_036734065.1 Catalimonadaceae bacterium | reverse complement strand
GGCGGCTTACAGGTAGAGGTGTACGCCCAGGGTAGGCGCCAGCAAGTCGGCTCCTAGCTCGAAGTGGCTGCGCGGACTGGGTGCGGTTTCGAGATCTCCGTAGAACTGGCGATAGCCGTAGCGCAGGCCCGTCAGGGTAATCTCCAGCCCAATGCGGTCGCTGATGAAGTAGGCCACACCGGGCACCAGCTGGGCATTGAGCTGCTGATAGCGTTGCGAGGGCTGCTGGGGCTGTCCCGGAAAACGCGTGGTACCCACCCCCACACCGCCGCCCAGTTCGGCGAAAAGGGCTACCTGCGCTCCCACAAACTGGTAGGCACGGGCAAAAATACCGACCGTGTACTGAAGGTCATTCTGTCGGCCCGCATCGCGACCACCCGGCCGGAAACGCTGGTTGACGTAGCCACCTTCTACCCCTATGGCCAGCTGATCGCTGAGGAAGTAGCCTACGCGCGGGGTCAGGCGCGCTTCGCGCCGCTCGTCGGGATTGGCCTGGTTGCCCGAT
>DAIMZG010000184.1:0-3896 GCA_036734065.1 Catalimonadaceae bacterium | reverse complement strand
AGAGCTCGTACCAGACGGGCACGTCGTTGAGCATGGCCCAGCCAAAGACGCCCGTACCGACGCGCAATTGCTCGGGCCAGGGGTCTTCGTCGGTATCGGGTACGGCCAGCACCCGGTAGCGGCCATTGTCGCTGTTGACGTAGTCAATGACGGCAATGCGCCCGCCAAAAGTGCCCACCGACACGTTGGGCCAACCCGAAAACTGCAAGGCCGGCCACCCGTCGAACTCGATACGGACGGGCGTACCCACTTGCAGCAGGGGCAAATCCATGGGACGGACAAAAATCTCGACGGCCATGGCGGGCGAATCGGGCATGATCGTGACCACGGCTTCCCCTTCTTTGATCGTCTCGCCAATGCCCGCCCGCAATGCGCGCACGATGAAGCCGTCTTGCGGAGCCAGAATAGAATATTGGTCGTTGCGGATCACGAGGTTGGCATAGTAATTACGCATTTTGGACAATTCGCCCTCGGTTTCGGCCAGGTACGAAAGCGACGAACTGCGCTCCGATTGGGCCTTGGCAATTTTGTCCATGAAACTAGCCTGCAGCGAGTTGATTTCAATGCGGGCATTGAGCACGGCGTTCTGTGAGGCCAGAAACTGGTTTTCGAGCGATGTCAGGCGGGCTTCGGTCTCTTGTAGGCGTTGACGCCGTTGCTCGTAGGACGTCAGTGAAATAAGGCCGTTGCGAAAGAGGCTGTCGGCCCCGGCAAACTGGCGCTGGGCAATCTGGTAATTGATCTGCCCGGCGCTGAAATCGGCACTGTCGCTGAGCAACTTCAGTTCGGCTTGGCGCAAGCGGTTGCGAGTTTGTTCGAGGTTCAAACCCATGCCCTCTCGCAGGGCCTGAACCTGATTGGTCAAGGCTTCGACTTTGTTGCCCGTAGCCAAAAGGCCTTCTTGTTTGGCAGCAAGTTGCTCTTGCACACGGGGCAATAGTTCGGGATCAAAATATTCAGTCTTGATCTCGCTGATGACCATGATCGTGTCGCCTTGGCGCACAAACTGACCCTCGCGGACGTGCCAGTTGGCCACGCGCCCGGCAATGGCCGTTTCGATGGTTTGGGGACGGTCTTGCGGCGTGAAGGCCGTAATGCGGCCTACTCCGCTGATGTTCTGTTGCCAGGGCAAAAACAAACAGAAAACCAGTAGTATAAAGATGCCAATCAGCCACAAGGCCAGGATGCGCCCGGCCCGAGGGGTGCTGAGGGTCGAGAGCGAATGAATGGGATAGCGGGGCATGAGCTTATCCACCCGATCCGAAGATATGTTGAGCATAACAGAAGGCTAAACGTTTTTTAACAGTTCCCAGGCATCGGCATTGTCGCGCAGCGATTCGTACGTGCCCTGCGCCAGTACGCTGCCTTCGCGCATGACAACCACACGGTCGCAGGCATTCTGAAACACGGGGTCGTTCGAGATTGTCACGAACGTCCAGGGGCGTTCGGGATCGGTCAGGTACTGGACCAGGCGCAACTTCTCGCGCTTGTCGAGGTACTGGAGGTAGTCGTTGAGAATTAGCAGCCGGGGGCGCGAAGCGATGCAACGGGCGACCATAAAACGGTTGATAAACGAATCGGAGAACTGGTGTCCGCCCGCTTCGATGTGCGTTTGCAGTCCGTCGGGGAGGGCGGCAATGGCGTTGCCCAGCCCGACCATGTCAAGAGCCGTGCCGATTTCTTCGTGGCCAATGTGGCGCTTGCCCAGGGTAAGATTTTCGAGTAGGGTGCCTTCAAAAAGCTCTTCCTGCGAGATGTAATCGCTCACTTGGTCGCGCAGGTCCTCGAGCATTACGTCGCGTAGCGACATGCCGTCCACCCGAAAGCCGCCCTGGTAGTCTTCGCGCAGCCCGGCCAGAATTTGCACCAGCGTACCCTTGCCCGACTCGTTGGGCCCCGAAAGGCAGATGCTTTCGCCGGGCGATATTTCCAGGTTGATGGCTTGCAACGAAGGACGGCGTTTACTGGCGTGTTGGTAGCGCAGGTCGTTGGCGGCAATGGCCATGCCGCCCGCTTTGGCCGGAAAGCGTAGGCCGCCCGCCCGCTCGAGGCCTACGTCGGTCACGTTGCCCACCTTCTCGACACCTACCAGCGTATCGTAAATCACGTCAATGTTGAGAATGATTTTCTCGATGGAGCCAATAATGAGGACAATGATAAGCTCGGAGGCCACAAATTGTCCCAGCGTAATCTGCCGATCTACTACCAGAAAAGTACCGAAGGCCAGCAGCGTAGCGATGATAATGGTCTTGAAAATAATCAGGTACACGTACTGCGTCATCAGCACCCGGAAATGCTGTCGCCGGTGGTCGAGGTAGCCATTTACGAGCGAATCGGTACGCTCTACGGCCAAGTGGCTACGGCCCGCCAACTTGAAGGTCTGCACCGTACGGGCCAGTTCCTCCAGCCAATAAACGGTTTTGTATTTGTATTTACTTTCCTTGAGGGCGGTGGACAAGCCCTTGGGGCCTGTCAGGTAGAACAGAAGGAAGAGGGCCGTAATGATCAGGATGCCAAAAAAGACGAAAAACGAATTGTAGAAAGAAAGCAGAATCAGGCCAAAGACAATCTGCAAGACGGCCTGCGTAATGTCAACGAGGATTTTGGGCAGGCCCTTCTGAATCGTGAGGACGTCGAAGAAGCGGTTGATGAGTTCGGGCGGATAATACTTGGCCAAGGCTTCGGTACGGAAGCGCGGGATGCGGTAGGCAAACTCGAAGGCGGCCCGGGCATAGACGCGTCGTTGCAGCATCTCGACCATCGTAATCTGCATTACCTGCAAGCCCCCCGCGATCAGTACGCCGATCACCACCAGCACAATCAGCACCACCACCGTATTGAAAACCATTCCTCCCGAGATCATCCCGATGATGGCCTGAATACCCAGCGGCAAGCTCAGGTTGATAAATCCCATCGCGATGGCATAGACATAGATAATGTAGATGTCCCGCTTCTCGACTTTGAGTAAGTGAAATAGACGCCGCACGGGCGTCATCGGCTTTTGGGGAGAAGCCTCGTCGTCGCTGACGAGCGAACGCAGGGGAAATGCCGCCAGGATGACGACTTTATCGCCGTCTTCGGCGTGGAGCTTGTCAAAGGCTACCTTGGGGTCTTGCAGGCCTGTTTGGCCACCCTCCGTAAACTCGAGGGCGTGCAGCCGATTGCGGTTATCGTGGTAAAACAGCACGGGCACCAGCCCTTCGTCGGTGCGAAAGGCCAGCACGGGATACTCGGCTTCGGAGAGCAACTGCGGCAACGACTCGCGGGGTACGGCGTGCCGCACGGGGATCATCCCGACCAGTCCGGCCTTCTGGATGAGGGCCCCCACCATCAATTCAATTTGGTGGGTATCGAAGCTCTGCGTATCGCTGATGCTTTCCCGGAGCTGCAGATAGTTGAAGGGCATGCGGCTGAGTTCGGCCATACGCACTACGATCTCAGCTAGTTGATGTGAAGTCATAGAAGAAGAAGGGAGGCACCCAAGTGGCAAGGTGCGACATGCGCAATAATATATTCGAAAAATTGCTTAGCAAAATAACGAAAACTCACCCTTAATCTTGCTGCGCCGACCATCTTTCCGGCGCAGTTACGTTTTCTGATGGCTGGGGTTAGGTGCGGGCCATCGGCTTCTGTCGGGATTACTAACTGACTGCAAGGTTCTGTGTTCATTTTGTGCGCATACCTTCTGGGAGCACTTTGTAACAAAACAAAAAACACGGCCATAAGCCGTGTTTTGGGGAGCCCCCTGCCGGGATCGAACCAGCGACCTACTGATTACAAGTCAGTTGCTCTACCAGCTGAGCTAAGGAGGCGCAAGAAATAGTTTGCCTTGCGGCTGTCAGTAAAATGGTGCCCAGGACTGGACTCGAACCAGCATGCCCTAAACGAGCACTACC
>DAIMZG010000183.1:0-3897 GCA_036734065.1 Catalimonadaceae bacterium | reverse complement strand
CCAGCCGTTCGAGCTGGCCCAGCGCCCCCACGGGTTTGGTTTTGGTATTGATCTTGTGCCGGAGGGCAGCGGCGCTGAAGGTTGTCATACGACCGCGAAATAAGGGCTTTTTGGGTAAATGCTTTTTGGGGGTGCCAGCGGACATCGCACGGCGCGGCCTTTGCCAAGAGATTTCACCCAGCGATTGTCCGATACAGAAACGGCGTTGTTTGAGAGCGGAAGCCTGGTAGTGAAGGGCCTCACCACGGAAGGACACCGGACATTCGGGGCGTTTCAGCCCGAAAGTTTTGTGAGAAGACTGGTAGATCACCACCAGGTAGTGGCCCACCTACCCGGAGGGATAGACAACCAGCGGCCACAACAGGATATCTGGATCATCCGGAAAGCGGCCATTTGACGAGCCGATGCGGCCCCTATCCAAACAAAAAAGCCCGGACCAGCCGGGCTTTTTCGTGTGCGGGTCGCCCCGCTCAGGCCGATACATTGGCCGTGGCGTAGGCCTCTTCGAGGATGCCGATCACCTCCTGCAAGGTGGGCTGTACCGGATTGGTCAGGCCGCAGGGATCTTGCATGGCATTTTTGGCCATCAGTTCGAAATCGTCGGGGCTCACGACACCCAACGCCTCCAGGTTGGCCGGGATGTTGAGGTGAGCTTTCATGCCGTTGAGGTGCGCCAAAAAGGCGTCGGCCTTTTCTTCTACGGAGGCGTTGGCATCGGTCAGGCGCAGAAAATCGCTGATCTCGGCCAGCTTGCCCGCGGCCGCACGGCGGTTGAACTTCTGCACCACCGGCAGCAAGATCGAGTTGCAAACGCCGTGGGGCAGGTCGTAGTAACCGCCCAACTGGTGGGCAATGGCGTGGACGTAGCCCAGGCTGGCATTGTTGAAGGCCAGCCCGCCGAGGTATTGCGCGTAGGCCATCTTTTCGCGGGCTTCCATGTCCTGGCCGTTGCGGTAGGCGCGGGGCAGGTAGTCGCTGATGAGCTTGATGGCCGTCAGGGCGTTGGCGTCGGTCATCACGTTGGCGGCCGTCGAGACGTAGGCCTCCACCGAGTGGGTCATGGCATCCATGCCCGTGGCGGCGGTCAGGTCTTGGGGCATCGAGACCATCGTTTCGGGGTCGTTGACGGCCAGCAGGGGCGTGAGTTGCCAGTCAATGAGGGCCATCTTGATCTTGCGCGCCGTGTCGGTGATGATCGAAAAACGCGTGAGCTCGGCGGCCGTGCCCGCCGTGGTATTCACCGAAAAGAGGGGCGCGGGCTTTTGCCGCACCTGGTCCACGCCTTCGTAGTCCTGGATCCGCCCTTCGTTGGTGGCCATGATGGCCACGGCCTTGGCGCAGTCGTGGGGGCTGCCCCCGCCGAGGGAGATGATCAGGTCGCCCTGCTCCTGCTTATAAAGTTGCGTAGCTTCCTCCACGTTCTTGTCCGTGGGGTTGGGTTGTACTTTGTCCCAGACAAACACGCGGGCGCCGGCCTCTTCGGCCATGGCTTGCACCCGGCGGCACAGGTCGCTTTTACCAAAAAAAGCGTCGGTCATGATCAGCACGCGGCGGGCACCCAGGGTGGCCACCTCGTCACGGATCACCGAGACACAGCCCGCGCCGAACACACTCTTGACGGGCGAGAAATAATAAATCGGGGCACTTTGCATAGTGGTAGGTATTAAAGTGAACGATGAATGAATACGCCGACCGACACCGACCGCCAGGCCGGGGAGGATCGTCCGCAAGGTAGGGCAAGCACCCGCGGCACGGGCCGACGCAGGTCACGTCGTGCGGTGATAGATATCAGGTTTTGCAGGCCCCGCCGGCGGCAATACCGCTGGGCGGCCCAATCGGTTGGGCGCACCTGCCCGGTGGCCACGCGGTGGCATCACGGCGTAGGCCTAAAAAGTAATTCCGGGACAGGAAAACCAGCCGGAGCCGGCCCTTTGTCGGCGGCAAGTCAGCCTTTCCCCAATGCGGGCTACACCGGGCAATCTTCGCGTAGCAGGGGGATTTCTGGCCGCGAGCAAGTGCACCCCCTGTTTATCCAATATGCGGTACCGACGCAGAAAAGCCTATCTTTATCACCTTGGGAAAGCCGAAAACCAAACAGAGTAGGCGCTATACACCACCAAACAAACGATGGTTAATTTAATTGTACTTTATCCGCACCCGCAGGATACCGAGAAATTTGAGGCCGACTACGTCGCGCACCTGCAGATGCTGCACCAGAAACTCGGCATCCCGCACGACATCAAGCCTTATGTAGTCACCAGGTTTCTGAACAACGGGGCGGACAAAGCCGCTTTCTATCAGATGTTTTCGATGCCCTTCGGTTCGGCCGAAGCCCTCAACAACACCCTTTCTACGCCCGAAATGCAGGAAGTGGCGGGCGACGCGCACCGGATCTCTACGGGTGGGCCGCCCGTCATCATGGCTGGCCGGGCCGGGTAGCCCGCCTTGCACCCGCCGCTGCCCCACCCAAGGGGCATCTGCCACGAGCGGAGCCGACATCGGTTCCGCTCGTTTTGCAAAAGACGCGCATCGGCCCGTTGCCCATACGCCCACTGCTGTATATTATTGAATATATTGTACTAAAACTTGTCTTAATTATTAAGAAAGCGGCACTGTTGCGTTTGGTAGTCACGGGAGGGGCCGCATCTCCAGGCCTTTTTGGTTTTTGCTGACGTACAAAACCCAAACAAAAATCGAGAGGGCTTGCCACAAGCACCGTGCTTTACAAGCACCAAAAACCAGGCAGGTGCACCGCATCTCATTCGGAAAAAACAGGGTGTCTCCGATAATTCTGCATACACGCTGACGCAAGCCAATATTCCATTAAGCGCCCAAAGGCGTATCGCCGACCCTCAGCGTTCCAACCGTACCAACCCCTCCCCTTCCAGCACCGGGATGACCTCGTAGCGGTCTGGAGTGAGGCAGAACGGAATGTCGTCGGTGACGCCCAGGCGGTGCAGCCGGGCCACGTGCGCCGACTGGTTCAGGTAGGCCACCAGGTCGGGCGCCGCGGCTTCGTAGGCCGTTTGGGCCAGCAGCGGCGCGTCGGTCTCGAAGGTGAACGAATCGGCCAGGCGGGCGGCCAGCGCCCCGCCAAAGAGGCTGTCTTCGAGGTTTACCATCCCCTTCCACCCCGCGCAAACCACCAGCACATCGCGCTGAGCCGTGCGCAGGTAGTCGGCCACGGCCCCCAGGTTGAGAAAAGCCCCCGCCAGCACCTGGGCCGCCGCCCGCGAGCGGGTCAGGGCCAGGGTGCCGTTGGTGGTGGTCATGGCGATGGTTTGTCCGCGCAGGTCGGGCCGCTGGTACTCGAAGGGCGAGTTGCCCAGGTCGAAGCCCTCGGCCCGCTGCCCGTCGCGTTCGGCGGCCGCCACCAGCCCCCGGGCCTGCCAGGCGCGGCACTCGTCGAGCGTCGCGACGGGCAGCAAGCGGGCCACCCCGTGCGCCAGGGCCGTCACCATGCACGAAGTGGCCCGCAGCACGTCCACCACCACCACCACCTTGCCTGTCAGGTCGTAGAGGGGCAGCAGTTCGGGACTGAGGCAGACGTCAAAATGTGGTTTGCGCACTCGGAGCGGGTTGGTAGAGGGGAAACTTCTGGATGCGGGCGCGCTTGGGCTTGTCCCCGATCTTGATCTGAATCTCCTGCCCGGGTTTGGCGTGGGCCTTGTGCACGTAGCCCATGCCGATGCCCACGTTGAGGCTCGGCGACTGCGTGCCGGAAGTCACCTTGCCGATCACTTCACCCGCTTCGTCGCAGATGTCGTAGCCCGCCCGGGGTATGCCCTTTTCAAGCATCAGAAAGCCGATCAGCTTACGCGCGAGGCCCTCCTGCTTGCGGGCCCGCAGTTGCTCGGCGCCCACAAAGTCTTTGTCGAGGCTCGTGATCCAGCCCAG
>DAIMZG010000182.1:0-3902 GCA_036734065.1 Catalimonadaceae bacterium | reverse complement strand
GCAACTGGTGATAGACGGCCTGCACGTCGTGCATGTCGTCGCCCAAGGATTCGTCCACCGGATCGAAAAAAATCTTTAGGTTCATCGGGATCAGCGCCCTGAGCGGCTAGTCGTTGCCCCAGCGCAGCACCTGCGTACGGTGGGCGTCGAGCTTGAGCAAAATGAACAGCAACAAGGTAAACGACCACAAAGACGAGCCGCCGTAGCTGAAAAAAGGCAGGGGAATGCCGATTACGGGAAAAAGCCCGATGGTCATGCCGATGTTGATCGTAAAGTGAAACAAAAAAATGCCCAGCACGCCGTAGCCATACACCCGCGCAAACCGCGAGCGCTGCCGCTCGGCCACCACCGAAATGCGGTAGAGCAGGGCTACGTAGAGGGAAATGAGCACCAGGGCCCCGAGCCAGCCGTGCTCTTCCCCGATGGTACAGAAAATAAAATCGGTGCTTTGCTCGGGCACGAAGTCAAACTTGGTCTGCGTACCCTGCAAGAAACCCTTGCCCCACAACCCACCCGAACCAATGGCAATCTTGGACTGCGTGACGTTCCAGCCAAAGCCCAGGGGATCGGCGTCGGGGTTGATCAGGGCCTTGATCCGGTTCTGCTGATGGGGTTGCAGCACGTCGTTGACAAAATAATCCACCCCCAACACCAGTCCCAGCATCATCGTCAGGCCCACGGTCACCAAGCCGATGTTGCGGAGGTTGCGGGGAATAAAAAACAGCAAACCGCCCGCCACCAGGGCGAGGCCTCCCATCAGCCAGTACAGATCGGGCACCAGCAACGTGAGCACAAAAATAGCCACTGCCACCAACCCGGTCAGCGGAATGAAAGTAGGCAGTCCTTCGCGGTAGAACGCCACCACGAACGCGCTGAAGACCAAGGCCGTACCCGTTTCGTTTTGCAGGATAATAATCAGCGGGGGCAGCAGCACGATGGCCGCCGCCAGGAGTTGATGGCGCGTTTGGCTGAGCTTGACGCCGGGCTGACTGGCATAGCGCGCCAGGGCCAGGGCAGTGGCCAGCTTCGAAAACTCGGCGGGCTGAATCGAAAAGGGGCCAATCTTGAACCAGGAGCGCGAGCCTGCAATCTCGGCGCCAGCCACCATCACACCTACCAGCGCCACGATGACCAGGGCATAGATAATGTAGGCGAACGAGTCGTAGAACTTGTAGTCCAGCGCCATGACGACGATGATCAGCAGTGCCGAAAGGCTGATCCAAAGCAATTGCTTACCCGAATTGAGGCTGAGGTCGAAGATGTTTTGCTCAACTTGGGCGTCGTACACCACGGCGTAGATGTTGAGCCAGCCCATCAGCACCAGCAGGGCGTAGATGAGCACAATTAGCCAGTCAATGCGCAGCGCGAAACGGTCGTTGGCGGTGTTCATGGCTGATCAGTTGGCGGTGAGTTTGACGTTCTCGGGCAGGAAGGACTTTTCAATCATGTATTTTTCAAGCCACTTGCCCTGCGTCGTGAGCGTGTCGCTGAGGTATTTTTCGATCATCAGGTTGGCCACGGGGGCCGCCACCGTGCCGCCGAAGCCTGCGTTCTCGACGAAGGCGGCAATGGCAATTTTCGGATTGTCGCGGGGCGCAAAGGCCACAAACACCGAGTGGTCTTTGCCCTGCGGGTTTTGCGAGGTGCCCGTTTTGCCGCACACCTGCAAATTGGCGGGCGGGCGGGCCATACCCCAAACCGTACCGGCCCGGACGGCGTCTTCCATGCCGCCAATGACGGGGCCAAAGTGCCGCGATTCCACCATCGAAACGTGCTTTTCGCGCAGGTTTTCGGGCAGCGTGTCGGTCTGGCCAATCTGTCTGAGCAGGTGCGGCGTGTAGTAGTGTCCCCGGTTGGCGATGAGGGCCGTCATGTTGGCCATCTGCAGCGGCGTCAGACCGATCTCGCCCTGGCCGATGCCCAGAGAATAAATAGTAGAAAATTTCCAGCGCTTCTCGCCGTAGATGCGGTCGTAAAACCCGGCGTTGGGGATGAGGCCCCGCTTCTCGTTGGGAATGTCAATGCCCAACCGGTTGCCTAGCCCAAAGCTGACCATGTAGTCCCGCCACTTGTTCAGCCCGATGTGCGAATCCTCGAAGGTGCTCGTCGAGACATCCTGATTGATAATACGCCGGAACACGTGGAAATAATAGGGATTGCAAGAATACTGAATGGACTGGTGCAAATTGGCCGGCGAGGGGTGCGGGTGACACTTGACCCGCGCCGCGCAGGCAATGCGCGTTTCGGGGCCAACCAGCCCTTCTTGCATGGCGATGAGGGCTTGCAACAGCTTGAACGTCGAGCCGGGCGGGTAACGGTCGGCCATCAGCGGGCGGTTGAACAGCGGCACGAGGGGATCTTGCTGCAACTCGCGGAAGTTGGCCGGAAACTCGCGTCCCCGCAACAGGTTGGGGTCGTAGGTGGGGCTGGAGATCATCGCCAAAATCTCACCCGTGGACGGCTCAATGGCCACCACGCTGCCGAGTTTGCCCGTCATCAGCCGCTCGCCAAACTGCTGCAACTCCAGGTCGAGGCTGATGCGAATGTCGGCGCCTTTGACGGCCGAGGTATCGAAGGCCCCGTCCTTAAAGCGCCCCTTCCGGATGCCGTGCACGTTCACCAGTTCGTGCCGCACCCCTTTTTGGCCCCGCAGCAAGTACTCGTATTGCGCCTCCAGGCCGCTGATCCCGATATAGTCGCCCGCGCCGTAAGCATACTCGGTTTTGTCAACGGCGTCCAACTTGGTCTGGCTGATCTCGCCGATGTAGCCCAACACATTGGCCATACTCTGGTGCGGATAGCCCCGCACCGTGCGCGGTACCACGCTGAAACCCGGATAGTCCACCAACTGGTCTTGCACACGGGCAAAGTCTATTTCGGACATTTGCTTGACGAACGCCGAAGGCTTGCGCGACGAATAGGCCACGGCATCCTGCATTTTTTGTTCGAAAACTTCGCGCGGCAGGCGCATGAGGCGGCAAAAGGCCAGCGTATCGCGCATGACCACTTCGCGCGGCGTCACCATAATGTCGTAAACGGGTACGTTGTACACCAGCAGCCGTCCCTTGCGGTCGTAGATAAGCCCCCGGTAGGGGTATTCTACCAACTTCTTGAGCGAATTTTTTTCGGCGGCCTGCTTGTAGTCGCCATCGAGCACTTGCAAAGTGAATAGCTTGATCACGAACACGGCGGCAATCAGCACGAACGCCCCGCGGATGATCAGGTGACGGTTATCGTTCATAGGCGACGACGCGCCGGTTCGAGCGCGTATTGAAACAGAAGTAGCAGCAGCAACGTCAGCCCGGCCGAAGCCAGCGCCTTGAGCATCGCCAAGGGCAGCAAAGCCACCTCGGCCGCTTCAATGAAAAAGAGCGTCAGGTGGTGTATCACCAACAAGGGCACGGCGTAGCGCACAAACCAAGATACGCCCATCGAAGAAATCCGGGTTTCGTCGCCCAGTTCGTAGCCTCCGCTGGGCATAATCAGCTTCAGCACGGTCGGTCGCAAAAAGGCCAGCAACGTAGTGGCCGCCGCGTGAATACCCAACGTGTCGTAGAACACGTCCACCAGCAGGCCGATGCCAGCCGCTAGCAGCAGCAACCACAAAGGGTTGGTTTCGCGAGGCCAGAGCAAAATGATGCCTACGTACACAAAAGCAAAAGCGTAGTCGAACAAGACCAGGTTGCGCACGACCAGCACCTGCAGGGCCAACAACAAGACCGGATAGGTAATGCGAACAAATCTCATGGGTTGCGCAGGTTGAAGCCGGGATCGGTGGCTACTTGCAGAGAGTCGTACTCGTCGCTGCGGGTATTCTCGATCACATATACGTAAGTCAGCGTATTGAAATTGGTCGAAAGTTCAATGTCAATGTCGTAGAAGGTATCGTTGTCGCGGATGTC
>DAIMZG010000181.1:0-3947 GCA_036734065.1 Catalimonadaceae bacterium | reverse complement strand
TAGCCCATCGGGTAGCCGATGGGCGTGGCCAGGTGCACGGCCGTCTGCCCAATGTCGCGGCGCACCTTTTTCACCCAGTAGGGCGGTACGCACAGGCCCTGCCAGCCGTGGGCTTGCACCTGCGACAAGATTTCTTCCATTTCAGCCGCCGTCACCAGCGGGTGCAAACGGTGACATTCGCGCCAGATCGTCGCCATCATCATTTCAACATACGTGAACAACAAACTTCGGCAAAGCCCGCAGCATTGCCAACTTGCAGGGTGTAACCTGCACACGACTACCCGGATAATCCAAACTCGGTCAACTCCGTACGTAAAGCCTGACAGGATTAAATCCCCTCTATGAAAGAAAGGCACACCTACGACACCGGTATCATCGGCAATTGCAGTTACCTGGCACAAATTGACAAGCGGGCCAACGTGGTCTGGATGTGCTGGCCCAACTTCGACAGCAGCTTCATCTTCGGCTCGCTGCTCGACAAGGACAAAGGCGGGCATTTTGCCGTGGACCCCTGCGACGACAATGCCCACAGCACGCAGACGTATATTCCTAATACCAACGTGCTGCAAACCGAGTTTGAAACGGCCGATGGCCGCTACCGCGTAACGGACTACGCCCCGCGCTTCCAGCAGTACGAGCGCTATTACAAACCGCTGATGCTGGTGCGCAAACTAGAGCCCCTCAGCGGCACGCCGCGCATCCGCGTCCGCTGCCAACCCGTGGGCGAATACGGCGAAAAACTACCCGCCCGCTACGTGGGTAGCAACCACATCCAATTCAATGGATTGGAAACCGAGGTGCGGCTCACGACCAACGTGCCGCTCAACTTCATTCAGCAAGAGCAGCCCTTTTTGCTCACCGAGACCAAATACCTGGTGCTCACCTGGGGCTTACCCCTCGAAGCGCCCCTGCGGGCCACCGCCGAAAACTTCCTGCGCAAGACGGTCAACTACTGGCGCGACTGGGTGCGGCAATGCCATATCCCTGCGATGTGGCAGTCGGAGGTGATCCGCTCGGCCCTGGCACTCAAGCTCCACCAGTACGAAGACACGGGGGCCATCATCGCCTCGATGACCACCAGCTTGCCCGAGGCCGACGGCAGTGGCCGCAACTGGGACTATCGCTACTGCTGGATGCGCGATACCTACTACACGCTCAAGGCCTTCAACGACATTGGGCACTTCGACGAGCTCGAGAAGTACGCGGGCTACATCCAGAACATCGCCCTGACCGCCCAGAATGGCCGCTACAACCCCGTTTATTCGATCTTGGGCACCGACGATTTCGAGGAGCAGATCCTAAATCTGAGCGGCTATCTGGGGCGCAACCAGCCCGTCCGGATCGGCAATCAGGCCAAAGAACACATCCAAAACGACGTGTACGGCCAGATTCTCGTTTCGCTGCTGCCGCTCTACATCGATCGCCGTCTTACGCCCGAAGAGCGGGCGCACACCAGCCAGTTGGTCATGCAAATCCTGGATGCCATCGAGCGCACCATGGACGAGCCCGACGCGGGCCTGTGGGAGTTTCGTCACTTTGCCCAGCGGCATTGCTACACCTTTCTGTTCCACTGGGCGGGCAGTTGTGCGGCCCTCAAGATGGCCCGGGCCATGCGCCACGAGGCCATGGCCGAAAAAGCCGAGAAGCTCCGTAAAGCCTCCATTGCCCAGATTGAAGCCTGCTATCGTCCCGACCTGCAGGCCTACGCGCAAGCCATCGAAACCCGCAACATGGACGCCAGCCAGTTGCAACTCGTCACGATGGGCTACCTCGATCCGCGCTCGGAGCGGGCCCACGAACACATCCGCGCTCTGGAGAAAGCCCTGCGCACGCCCGAAGGGCTCTTCTACCGCTACCTGCACACCGACGACTTTGGCAAGCCCGAGACGACATTTCTGGTGTGCGCCTTCTGGTACGTGGACGCCCTGGCCTGCATCGGCCGCCTCGACGACGCCGCCCGCTACTTCGAAAGCCTGCTCAAGTTTAGCAATCACCTGGGTCTGCTCAGCGAAGACGTCGAGGCCAAGAGCGGCAGCCAGTGGGGCAATTTTCCCCAAACCTACAGCCACGTGGGGCTCATCAACGCCGCCATCCGCATTGCCAATCGCCTGGATCGGCCGTTGTTCCTCTGAAGTTACCTGCTGTCTTGTACCCTAAAAAAGCCCGAAACATTCGGGCTTTTTATTGTTCGAAAAGTGACCTAGTCCACCATGTTCTGCGGACGGGCGCGTATGCCATCGGGAGTATAATATTCGCTCTGATTGCGGCTGACAAACACCCGGTAGAGGGCCGGGTAATCGGCCGTCTCAACCTGGCTGTAGCGTAGCGACCGGGCGTCGCGCACTTCGAGGGCGTTGATGACCCGCTCGGGTACCTGCTCGTACATGACGGCCGTTTCGGTTTTGATCCACTTGCCATTCTCGTCGAAGAAAGCATCGTAGATGCGGCCTTCGCGGTTGAACTTGGTTTGGAAGACGTTGCCGCCGTAGTTGCGTCGGATGACGTTCCAGCCCCCTTCACGCTCGTTGGGATAGAGTGCCGTGAAGGCCGTCGTGACGCGTTTGGGAATGCGGATGCTGCGCTGACGGCGAGTATTAGCGGCATAATTGATGTCTTCGCCTTCTCCCGCCGCGATGCTGCGGTTGGCCCCGCTCGAATTGAGGGCATCTTGCGTGCGCCCCACCTTCTGGCGGTCGAAGAGGCGAGCCGAATCGACGTTGGTCACGCCCGTGCCGCCTTCGCCATTGCCCCCGCCTTGGACGTAGATATTGGTTTCTTTGCGCGTGTCGCGCTCGTCGGCGGGAGCGGCGGGCGTAGGGTTGTCTACCGTACCCGTTACGCGCTGGCCCGGTGCGCAAGCGGCCAGCCAGGCGGCGCCCACACAAACAATCAGTGTTTTCTTCATTTTCTTACGTCAGTTGTTACGCTTATTCTACGTCACCCACCTGCGCAAGTTAAAAAAAGGGCGCCTGCCCGATCAGCAGTCGCCCGCACTAAAGGTTAAAGATACGCGTTTTTGACTAGGGTAGCTTGGCCCCACGTGCTTTGCCTACACCCGACGCACACCGCTCAAAAGTAGGGAACACACTTGAAAAGTCTGACACGTTATGAGCACATATCTTACGCTCATTTTTATGTTCCTAACTAGAAAGGCAATTTTGCCGACTTTTTGAAGGTCGTCCCCTATATCCCAGGAGTTACGCCCTTACATTGCTGGACACCCACCTCTCCAAAGGTTCTGTGTCCTAGCTTAAACAGAACCCTTGGAGGGTTTTGGGGATGTGTGGCAGGGTTTGCACAACTCCTACACCTGTTCGTACGCAGCTTGGCTAGTCCTGTTGGTTACAAAAATTATTACCATTTAAATAAAAATCGTCTGACGCTTTTACGATATCGGGCACGCCCGTTTTTACCGATCACTTCACCTATATGAGATATATTTTTTTTTCTGCTTTCCTCGTGCTGTTGGCCTCCTGCCAGTCTACGGTCACCGAAAAGTCGCTGCGCTACGCCGACAACCTCAAAGACGCCATCGACAAATTTGAGTCGTCGCGCCAGAAGGTGGCCAAACACGTCAGCACAGCTTCCGAGAAAGCCACCACCGAACTTTCGAAAGAAAACCCCGATGTGGGTCGGGCCGCCCGCGACTGGGAGCAAGAATGGAACGACATCAACAAGCGCTTCAAAGACCTGGAAGAACGCTTTAGCCAAGTGGGCAACACGTCGGAGAAGTACTTCGAGCAGCTGGACGAACTCAGCAAGGGCATCGAAAGCGAAGGCTTGCGCCAATCGGAACTGGGCAAAAACCAGGCGCTGCGCAAACAATACGCCGTCGCCTACGAGGAGGCGGCCCGCAATATTGGCAAAATACGGGAGGTGCTCCGCGAAGGCAACGACTACCACCGCGTGCTGGTGGCCTCTTCGATGCGGCAGAAAATCAGCCAGAA
>DAIMZG010000180.1:0-3950 GCA_036734065.1 Catalimonadaceae bacterium | reverse complement strand
TGGCCGAGGCGTAGCGGTCGTAGCGAAAGAGTTGCGGCGGGGTGCTCTGCTCGCGGAGCGTGATGACGTTGTCGAGCTGCACCAGGTCGCCGCTTTGGTTGCGGACGTAGAGCGTGCGCACGTCGAGGGGCTCGTTGCGGTTGTCGCGCGAGACTTGCCCGATCACTTGGTATTGCTTGCCGTCCATGATAAAGTAGCCGTAGCGCTGCCCGCTCAGCCCGAGTTGCAGTACCTGCGATACGTCCTCGACCGACACACCCAGCGTCTGCGCCCGGTTGCGGTCAATGTCAATCTGAATTTCGGGTTTGTTGAACACCAGGTCCACATCTACAAAAGCGAAGGCCGGATCTTGGCGGGCGCGATTCATAAACTCCGGCAGCACTTCTTTGAGGTATGCTACCGTGGGGGCTTGCAAGACGTACTGCACCGGCAAGCCGCCCCGCCGTTGCCCGATGGTTGGCTCCTGCAACACGAAGCCCCGCGCCCCGCTGACCGTTTTCACGAGGGGCGTAAAGGCATCCACGATTTCTTGCTGTGTGCGGGTTCTCTGCTCGGGATCAACCAAAATCGCGCGTACAAACCCGGTATTGACCGAACTCGACGCGCCGAAGCCGGGGGAAGTAACCGAAATGATGGCCTCAACTTCGGGCACCGAATCCTGTACCAACTTGACCATCTGGTCAATGTATTGATCCATAAACTCGAAGGTGGCTCCTTCGGGGCCTTTGGCACTCATCCGGAAGCCGCTGCGGTCTTCGAGCGGCGAAATCTCGGCCGGTATAATCCGGAAAAATAAATAAATGGCTCCGCCCGTCAGCAGCGTAATGGCAAAAGCCATCCAGCGCACCCGCATAAAACGCTCGAGTGAGGCACGATACGCCTGGGTAAGGCGGATGAAGAAAGGCTCAGTCACCCGGTAGAACCACGGCTTGCGCGCCTTGCGGCGCAGCAACCGCGTTGAAAGCATGGGCGTAAGCGTCAGGGCCACGAACGAAGAAATCACCACGGCCGCCGCGATCACCACGCCAAACTCCCGAAAAAGTCGCCCCGTAGAACCTTGCAAAAAGATTACGGGCATAAACACGGCCACCAGCGCCACGGTGGTGGCAATCACGGCGAAGTAAATCTCGGCCGCGCCCGCGTAGCCCGCCGCACGGGGTTCCTGACCCGCCTCAATTTTGGCGTAGATGTTTTCCAGCACCACGATGGTGTCGTCCACCACCAACCCAATGGCCAGCACGATGCCCAGCAGCGTCAGCACGTTGATGGAAAAACCCGCCACGTACATAATAAAGAAAGTACCGACCAGGGCGATCGGAATCGTGATCATGGGAATGATGGTGCTGCGCCAATCGCGCAGGAACAAGAAGATAATCACCACCACCAGCACGAAAGCCGTCACGACGGTGTCTTGCACCTCGCTGATCGAAGCGCGCACGTAGCGGGTCGTATCAAAGCCAATGGCCAGCCCCAGGTCTTCGGGTACGCTTTTTTTCAGGACTTCGAGGCGGCGGTAAAACTCGTCGGCAATCTCAATCTGGTTGGTGCCCGGCTGCGGAATGAGGGCAATACCCACCATCGGCACGCCGTCGCGCTTGAGCACCGTCCGCTCGTTTTGGGGGCCCAATTCGGCCCGGCCAATATCGCGGAAGCGCACAATCCGGCCGCCTTCCTCCTTAATAATCATGTCGTTGAACTCCTCGACGGTCGTCAGGCGGCCCATCGTCCGGACGGTCAGCTCAGTGGCCGAGCCTTCGACTCGCCCCGAAGGAAGTTCCAGGTTTTGCCGATTGAGGGCGTTGCGCACGTCGAGGGGTGTCAGGCGGTAGGCTGCCAGCCGGAGCGGGTCGAGCCATAAGCGCATCGAATAGAGCTTTTCGCCCCAGATTTGCACTTGGCTCACGCCGGGAATGGTCTGCATCCGCTCCCGGAACACCTTGTCGGCGATGCTGGTCAGGTCGAGCAGGGAGCGCTGGCTGCTGCGAATGTTAAGAAAAATGATGGCGTCCGAGTCGGCATCGGCCTTCGATACCACGGGCGGGTCGGCATCGGGCGGCAGGTTGCGCAGGGCCCGCGAGACGCGGTCGCGCACGTCGTTGGCGGCGGCTTCCAGGTCGCTTTCGAGTGTAAACTCCACAACGATGGTGCTCCGCCCGTCGCGGCTGGTCGAGTTGAGCGAGCGGATGCCGGCAATGCCGTTGATGTTGTCTTCGAGGGGTTCGGTAATCTGCGACTCAATCACGTCGGCGTTGGCCCCCACGTATTCGGTAGACACGGTGATGATGGGCGGGTCAACGCTCGGAAATTCGCGCACGCCCAAGTACGTAAAGCCAATCACGCCGAAGATGATGATGACAATAGACATCACGATGGCCAACACCGGGCGGTCTATGCTGGTGGAAGCTAAGCTCATAGGAGGGTAATCAGGAAGTTTTTTGGTCTACGTCGGGGGTCGTAGGCATGTCTGTCAGGGTGACGATATTCAGCGGTACGCCCGCCCGCAGTTGCAAAATCCCCGAACTGACGACGGTGTCACCATCGGCCAGCCCTTGGTCAATCTGCACGGTGCTGGCCAGGCGCATACCTACCTGTACGCGTACAGACTCCGCTTTGCCGTTGCGGCTTACAAATACTTGGTGGCCCTCCACGTCGGGAATAAGGGCCTCAGTGGGGATCATGATGGCCTCCTCAATGCGCTTAAGTTCCAGTTCTACGCTGGCAAAAGCGCCCGGCAGCAAGGTGCCCAGCGGGTTGGGGCTGCGTGCCCGCACTTGTAGCGTGCGCGTGGCGGGGTCAATTTTGGGTTCAATGGCATAGACCACGCCCCGAAAGGCCTGCTCGGCATTCTCAACGCGGAACGTTACGCTGTCGCCTACCCGCACCGATTGACTGTATTTGGCCGGGATGGAAAAGTCAATCTTGGCCGGATCCGGGTCCACGAGGGTGGCGATCTGCGTGGTGGGAGTTAGGTAGCTACCTTCGCTCACGTAGCGCAGGCCGATCACACCGTCGAAGGGCGCGCGGATGACGTACTTGTCAATCCGGGCCTTGAGGTTTTCAATTTCGGACTTGAGGGAGTTGAGTTCCGTCAGGGCCACGTCGTACTCTTGCTGGCTGATGGCCTCCTTGTCGAGCAGCACCCGCTGGCGCTCCTCGCTTTGCTGTAGCAACTGCTCACGGAAAGCCAGTTGTTGCAGTTCGGCCCGTAGTTCGTCGTCGTTGATGCGCAGCAGCACGGCTCCGCGCTGCACGGCGTCGCCTTCCTTGAAGAGCACGCGCGTCACCTTGCCGTTGATCTCGCTGCGGATGTCCACATCTTCGTTGGCTAGCACCGAACCCGTGGCCATAATACGGTTGCTCAGCGGCGCCGAACGTGCCACTACGGCTTGTACGGTGACTTTGGCCGGTCCGTCCGTTGATGCCGACGCTGCGGACGGTGCAGGAGAAAAATCTAGCTTGGGCCAAACAATGACAAAGAGTATAATCCCGATAATGGCGGCCGTAAGCAGGCGTTTGGTGAGTTTGTTCATGAAGGTGTGTAAGCTATCGGGACAAGCAAAGGTCGGGAGGTATCCAGTTAAATGACAAACAAATTAGGTTGGACGGTGCCAAGCATTTTCTGGCGGCGCGTGCAGATGGGCGCGACGTCTGCAAAAAATCAAAAGAATCCCCAGTGCATCGGCCATACAAGCAAAAGCAATGAAGCACCGCATGGGTTGTCGTCGCAAACGATTGCCCTTGCACAGTCGCCGCTGGTCAGCAAGGTGATTTTCGAACAGCCTGCCACAAATTTTTATCCATTCATTTGACAAACGAACAAAACCTGCTACTTTTGCATCTCCTTAACGGTATACCCGCGTGAATGGGTCTCGGTTAAGGATTTTTCGCCTAAAAAGGGGAGATACTCAAGCGGCCAACGAGGACAGACTGTAAATCTGTTGGTGTATGCC